>NZ_PDZN01000006.1:0-268792 GCF_002735765.1 Janthinobacterium sp. BJB304 | reverse complement strand
TTTTTTATGCCCGTTGCGCGGCCTTCCACGATGCATGCAAAGAGAAAGAAGCGTGGGAAGTGGAAGAGCGTCAAGCGCTGCTGCTGGCCGATAAAACCACGCTGGCCGGTGCAGCCACCGAAGATCTGCTAGAAAATCGAGACCCAGCAACACCACGGCGACGAAGCGTAATCTGCGCGCTGCTAGCTGACCGCTGCTAGCTGACAAGAACGGCACCTTCGGGTGCCGTTTTTTATGCCTGTCCACATTGCCATGCGCGAAAAGATAGCGTGGCAGGCGGTAAATGATGGCAGCCCATTCCATTTGTCTATTCGATTGGCATGCATATCGCTACGGCAGCACATCATTTATATCGCTCACTGAAAAACACGATTTTCGGCTGTCGCTTGTTCGCACCCATTCATTTTTATTTCGCAGCCTATCTATATAAATGGCAAGCGTAAAATGGAAGGTCAACGCATGCATTAGAAGTCATGCTCTTATTACTGGCCCAGATGACGAACAAGATTCCTATGCAGGCATGCATCCTGATACGCTGATAGCTTAATACGGCCGAGTTAAATTACGTCGAGCATGTTTGAATTGATGGACTAAAACCGTGTAACGCGGTTGACGCCAGACTCGTGCAGGTGCGAGGCAGGATGGGTAGACGTCGCGCCGACGAATTTGAAGTGAGCGCTTACAAGAATGGCTGCTTGCCGTTGACGGCTCTTGGCTACTGCTGTTGCGTCATCCCGCTTTGCTGCCTATGGGCTCGCCCAACTGCTGGTGATGACGCATCACGGCGTTGTTGTGGCGTCACGCCCCGTTGCCTGCGCCACGCCAGTTTTCAGTTCATTCATGCTAAGATTTGGCGCATGATTGCCCAAGCCCTGTTTACTCCCGCCCAGCAAAAACTGCTGGGTTTGCTCTTTGTCCGCGTGAATGAAGGCTTTCACTTGAACGAGATCATGCGCTTGACGGGGCTGGGCAGCGCGTCGGCGCAGCGCGAGCTGCGCCGTCTGCATGAGTCCGGCCTGATCATATCGGAGCGGATCGGTAATGTGCGGCGCTTCTGGCCTAACAAGGAAAGTCTCGTGTATCCGGAGTTGAGCGGACTGGTGCAAAAAACCTTCGGCATCGTCGGCGTGCTCAGCATGACCCTGGCGCCCTTGCGTGCCCAGCTGCACCTGGCATTTGTATCGGGCGCCGCGGCGAAGGGGCAGGACATGCCCGGCAGCGCCATCGATTTGCTGCTGGTGGGCGAAGAAGCCAATTATGGCGATCTATTGACGGGATTGGCCCCGGCCGAGCGAACCTTACGGCGTAAAATCAATCCCAACCTATATACGCTGGCCGATTATCGCCGGCGGCTGCGTGAAGGCCAGCCATTTCTGCTGCAGGTATTACAGCAGCCGAAGTTGTTTGTCATCGGCGATGAATCGCTATTGCATGCGCTGGCATTACCGGATTCTTCATTACAAGTGAATGACATGCCATCTGTATTCTAAAGGCCGGGCCTGGCATTCAATTTCAGGTGCATGAAATTGTTGACCAGAATAATATCTGAGGCGGACTGATCGTATGATGAACAAACTACAGGCTTTCGGTTTAATTGTTTCCCAGGCGGTGCGTGGAGAATTAACGTTTCCCACGAGTGTTAATTCAGCACTGCAATTGCAATTGGCCCTGGCTGAACCGGACTGCCATATCGACCATGCGATCAAGCTGGTACTGGCCGAGCCCTTGCTGGCGGCGCGCACGGTCGCGCTGGCCAATTCGGCCGTGTACAGCCGCGGCGATGCGGCGCCCGTGACCAGCGTGCGCGCCGCCGTCATGCGCATGGGCTACCGCAATCTGTACGCGCTGGTGGCGGCCATGGTGGTGCGCCAGTTCGGCAGCAAGATCATCGACCCCGTGCTGCGCCAGAAGGCGACCCAGCTGTGGGAGCACACGGCGCACGTGGCGGCGCTGGCGCATGTGCTGGCCCGCCGCGTGACGCACGTCGATGCCGATACAGCGCTGTTCGCCGGCATCGTGCATGAGGTGGGCGGTTTTTACCTGTTGTCGCGTGCCGATGAATTTCCCGGCCTGCTCGACGACGATGTCGATCACTGGATGGAGTCCGCCGAAGAAATTATTTCCCGCGAAGTCATGAAGAAGCTGCTGATTCCGCGGGCCGTGAGCGAAGCCATCGAAGGCTTGCGCGATGGCTTGCTGTCCATTCCGCCCGACTCCCTGCTCGATACCTTGTTGTTGGCCAAGCAACTGTCGCCCGTGCCCTCGCCCTTGCAGGTGACGTACGTGGAAATGCTCACGCCCTCCGATTCCGTCATCGATTTCATCATCGACAACGAGACCCTGCAAAGCATCCTGGCCGAATCGGACGAGGAAGTACGCTCGATGAGTGCGGCTTTGCTGGTGTAGCTGAAAACGCCACCGGCGAAAAAAAACGGCAGCGCCATCGAGGCGTTGCCGTTTTACCTTCAGGTGCTGTGTTTTACTTCTGCTGCGCGATCCACCGGTCGACCTTGGCTTCCAGCAGTTTCAGGGGCAGGGTGCCGTCACTGAGCACCACTTCGTGGAACTTTGGCAGGCTGAACTTGTCACCCAACGCCTGCTGGGCACGCTGGCGCAGTTCGACGATTTTCAGCGAACCGATCTTGTAGCCCAGCGCCTGGCCAGGCCAGGCCATGTAGCGTTCCGTTTCGCTCCTCGCCACCGCGTCATAGCCGAGGGTGTCGCGCATGTACTTGATCGTCTGCTCGCGCGTCCAGCCCTTGGTGTGCAAGCCCGTGTCGACCACCAGGCGCACGGCGCGCAGCATCTCGTCGTTCAAATGGCCGAAGTACTGGGCAGGATCGTCGAACAGACCCATTTCCTTGCCCAGGGTTTCCGCATACAGGGCCCAGCCTTCCGTGAAGGCATTGTTGCCGCCGAAACGGCGGAAGTTCGGCAAGTCCATCTCTTGCACCAGCGCCAGGTGGAAATGGTGGCCAGGTTTACCTTCGTGCAGGAACAGGGTGGTCATGCCCGTGTCGCCATACAGTTTCGGATCGGTGACGACGGACCAGAAGACGCCCGGGCGCGAACCGTCGGCGGCCGGGGCCGTGTAGTGGTCGGCGGCCGTGTCGCGGCTCAGTTCAGGTTCCAGGCGCAAGTCCAGCGGCGCTTTCGGCACCAGGGTGAACAGGGCGGGCAATTTGCTGTCCAGCAGCACGTTCAGCTTGCGGTAGACGTCGAGCACTTCCTGCTCCGTCTTGAACGGGCGGTATTTCGCTTGTTCCGACACCCACACGGGCAAGCCGGCGGCCGGGCCGTTGTAGCCCATCTTCGGACCGACGATCGCGTATTGTTCCTGGATGCGCGCCACTTCCTTCAAGCCGATGGCGTGGATCTGCTCCGGTTTCAAATCCGTCGTGGTGCTGCTAGCCACGCGCGCCTGGTACCAGGCCGCGCCATCGGGCAGGGCGCTCCAGCCGCTGCTCGTGCGGCCGACCGGCAGGTAATCGCGTTCCATGAAGGTGGCCAGGCGCTGCAGCGCAGGCATCAGCTTGGCCTCGATGATGACGGTGTAGGTTTGCGTCAGGCGTTCCCTGTCGGCGGCGGAAAAGCTGGCCGGCAAGTTCTTGATGGGCGTGTAATACACGCTGTCCTGCGGCGTGGCGCTGACGAGCTTCTTGAATTGCGGCAGGGCCGATTCCGTCAGCGCCTTTGGCAGCACGATGCCCTTTTGCATGCCGACTTTCATGTTGGCGATGGCCTGGTCTATCCAGCCCGGCAACTGGCCGATACGGCTCAGGTAAGCGTCATACTCCTTGACCGTGGTCAAAGGTTGCGATGCCTCGCCGCCCGCATAATTGGCCAGGGTGACGGGCATGCTGTCCATCTGGTTCAAAGGCAGCAGGTATTCGGGGAAGCGCTCGAAGCTCTGCGCCGTGGCCAGTTCATAGTCGAGGATATCGTAGTTGATCTGGTCCTGGTGCGACAGCTGCGCGCGGGCAATACCGCGCAGGGTCTTCTGGTACTGGCGGTACAGGGTGAACTGCTTTGCGCGCGCGGCGGGCACGATGGCTGAACCGAGCTGGTCGTCAAAACGGTTGTCGCCGCTCTCGGTGGCATTGATCGGCTCGAAACGGGCCAACGCATCGTAGTACTGGTCGGCCAGCACTTGCAGCTGCTGCTTGGCTTTTGGCGCGCTGACGGCCGGCGCGACGGCCGCTTTGGCCGCGGGCTGGGCCGCTTGCGCCATGGGAGAGTAGGCGAGCAACAGGGAGATGGCCAGGGTGCCGAGGGTGCCGGCGGCAAAACGATGCTTCATGCGCGAGATCCTTTGAAGGAGGGAATGAACGGAGGCGTAGCGAGGTCGGGGGTGGCCGTTCAAGAAGGAACAGCCGGGGCGTAAGCATACGCCATTGCCCAGTGCGTTTGGATAAATTGTGCGGAAGGAATGTTGCTATTTTGCCGTAGGCGGCAGGGCCGCTTTCATGGCTGACCAGTGGCTGCTGGTCAAGGGACGGCAAGCAGGGCAGGGCGTGGCGGCGATCAGGCTTTCGATTTGCTGCGCGCGCGCCGCCGTTTGCGGATGCGAGGAAATCCAGCCCGGCACCTTGGCCTGGTCCTTGTCATCGAGCTTCTGAAAAAAACGCAGCATGCCGTCGGGACGGATCTGCGCGCGCTGCAAGGCCAGCAAACCGAGCCGGTCCGCTTCTTCCTCCATGTCGCGGCTGAAATACAGGGTGCCGGCCTGGTGCGCCAGCATGGCGGCCACGGCGCTGATGTCGCCGATGGTCACGCCCACCAGGGCGCCCCAGCCCAGGCTGGTGATCATTTGCCGCAACGAATGGCGCTGTTCCACGTGCTGCACTTCATGCGCGAGCACGCCGGCCAGTTCGTCCGGGTCCCCCGCCTGGCGCAGCAAGCCCGTATGCACGATGATGATGCCGCCGGGCATGGCAAACGCGTTGACCGTGTCATCCTGCTTGACCAGCCAGCGGTACTGGTAGCGCGAACCGGCCGTCAGCTTGCGGCCGATGTCCTGCACCGTCTGCTGCGCCACGCCGTTCTCGACGATGCCGCCCTGCGCGCGCACTTGCGCCAGGGCCAGTTCGCCCAGCTGCTTTTCCGTCGAGAGGGGAATCCATCCCGCCAGCGCGCCGATGGCGTTGCTTCCTTGCCACCACAGCAGGGCCGCAGCGACGACGGCCGCGCCCGTCAAGCCGGCCAGCCAGCCCGACACCTGCCGCCGGTTGCGCTGGCGCTCGCCCCACAGGCGCTGCAGTTGCGGCTGCAGCGCGGCCGGCGCTTCGCGCAAGACGATGGCGATGTCGTCCGCCGTCAGCGGCTTGAGCGAGGCTTGCCGTCCTTGTTCGTCGAGCCAGTTCAGGGACAGTTCCGGTCCGTCGACACCGCCCACGCTGACGACCAGCTGCGCCACGTCGACATCATGGCCGGGCGCATCGATGGTCAGCTGGCTGCCGAAGAAATGCGCGCTGACGGCTGTGCCCGCCGGGCCGCCGTCGGGGCCGCTCAGCAGGGCCTGGAAGGGTGTCATGCGGCGGCCTCGGCAAAGCGGCTTTCGTACAGGGCCGCCATCAGGTCGGACTGGCTGATGATGCCGGCCAGGCGTTCTTCCTCGTCGAGGATGGGGATATGGTGGTAGCCGGCGTCGGCCATCAAGGGCACGAGGTCGATGATGGGCGTGCCGAGGCGGGCCGTGTGCGGCGACGGCGTCATCAGCTGTCCCACCGCTTCCGGCTTGTCGCTGTGGGACAGGCCGCTGCGCTGCAGCAAGCCGCGCAGGCGCTGGCGCATGCCCTGATAATCGTCGAGCCCGCCATGGCGCAGGAAATCCGTCTGCGTGATGATGCCGATGACGCGGCGCGCCCGGTTCACGACGGGTAGCGCACCCACATCGTGCTCGCGCATGGTGCGCCAGGCAACATCGAGCGGCGTGCCGAATTCCACGCTGAGCACATCCTTCGACATGATATCGGCGCAGGTGACGACGCCGAAGCGGCGCTGGTAGGCGCGCATTTCCGTTTGCAGGAAGATCGCCTGCAAATCGTCGCGGCTGATGTCGAGCACTTCACTGTGCTGGCGCAAGACGGCATCGAGGTCATCCGGTGAAAACCCCAGGCGGTTGCTGGGCACGTCATCCTTGGTGGCGTGCGGATGCGGCGCCACCAGTTGCTGGACGTGCGGGTAGCGGCGTCCCGTCAGGTTGTTGTACAGCACGGCGCAAGCGACCAGCACGGCGGAATTGAACAGCACCGTGATGAAGACGAATTCAAAGCCGGCCGCATGCACGCTGGCGCCGCCGACGACGGTGGTGAGCGCGACGGCCCCGCCCGGCGGATGCAAACAGCGCAGGGCAAACATGGCGCCGATGGCCAGGCAGGCGGCCAGCGCCGCCACGCCCACGCTGGATCCGAACCATTTGACGCAGGCCATGCCGACCAGGCCGGAGACGACGTTGCCGCCCACCACGGACCACGGTTGCGCCAGCGGGCTGGCCGGCAGGCAGAACAGCAGCACCGCCGAGGCGCCCATGGGCGCGATCAGGTAGACGCTGGCGCTGTCCGGGGCCAGCAGGAAATGGCAGATCAGGCCCGTCAGCAGCAAGCCGCAGATGGCGCCCGCGCAAGCGCGCAATTGTTCGCGGCGGCTGCCGTTGTTCGGTTGCGGCAGCCAGCGTGCCAGGAAAGAAGTCGTCATGGGGAGGGCGCGTTCGGGCCGCGTTGCTCAGTGTGAGCCCGATATTATCCCATGCGTTCCATTTCGCTGCCGGTGGGCATTAATCCTCGGCGCAGACGGCCTGCAAGCCGTGCCGTGCCAGCAGTTTCCTGGCGGCCGCGATGGCGGACGGCGCCGGCTCGCTGCTGGCGCAGGCATAGATGTCATTGAGGATCGTCGCCGCATCTTTGCCCGTGACGGCGGCCATCAGCTCGGCCAGGTTACGGTCGGAAAAGTGTTCATATAGCAGGGCCAGCACGGCGAAATACGCCGTGTCTGGCATGCCGCCGGGATAGCCGCTGCGCAGCATGCGCGCGGCGCCGGACAGCGTTGGGGGCAGGGTATCTGGCATGCTCAAGCGGCTTCTCCTGGGTGGTGCTCTGATACGTGCTTATATGTTTTCCGCATAAGCACAGTGCAATTAAATGGTGGATATTTCTTACAAGCAGGCATATTCTAGACAATCACGCCCGCTGGCAGCTGTTCAGCTGGCTTCACGATTTCTCTCAGGAGCCCTGCATGCGCCTTTCCCGTTTCGTCGCCCCATTCTTTGCCAGCCTGCTGCTTGCCGGTACCGCTATTGCCGCCGCCCCCACACCGGCCAACCCGGTCGCCACGCCGCATCTGCCGTACAACGCGGCGGCCGACGCCAAGGCCGACGTGGCCCGCGCGCTGGCCGAAGCCAAGGCGGCGCACGTGCCTGTCTTGCTGATCTTTGGCGCCAACTGGTGCGAGGATTGCCGCGCACTCGACAAGGCCTTGAAGGAAGGCAAGAACGCCGAGCTGATGCAACAGCAGTTCAAGGTCGTCAAGGTCGACGTGGGTAACTTCGACCATAACCTGGACGTGGCGCAAGCCTATGGCAATCCGCTCAAGAAAGGCATCCCCGCCGCCGTGCTGGTCTCGAGCGACAACAACCAGGTGCTGTACGCCACCAAGGGCGGCGAACTGGCGAATGCCCGCCGCATGAGCGAGAGCGGCATCTATGATTTCTTTAAACAAGCCGCCAGCGTGAAAGCGCCGGCGATTTAAGCGTTTTTCAAACTTCCTTAAAACTCTTCCCACGCATCGCTGGCCGGCGCTTTCGGGCGCGCTGGCGTGGGCAGCATGGGCTTGTGCGCTGGCTGCCGAGGCTGCTGCTGCTGCTGCGCCGCATGCCCCGTTTCTTCCAGCTTGAAAACGCTGACCACCTGCGCCAGGCGTCCCGCCTGGTCCTGCAGGGATTGGGCCGCCGCCGCCGCTTCTTCCACCAGCGCTGCATTTTGCTGGGTCGCATCATCCATCTGCGTGACCGTGGCATTGACTTGCGCGATGCCCTGGCTTTGTTCCTGGCTGGCCGACGCGATCTCTCCCATCAGGTCGGCGACTCTCTGGACGGAGACGACGATGTCCTGCATGGTGGTGCCGGCCGAGTCGACCAGCTTGCTGCCCGCTTCCACCTTGCTGCCCGAGTCGACGATCAAGTCCTTGATTTCCCGGGCTGCTGCCGCTGAGCGTTGCGCCAGGTTGCGCACTTCGGTTGCCACCACGGCAAAGCCGCGGCCCTGTTCGCCCGCGCGGGCCGCCTCGACGGCAGCGTTCAGGGCGAGGATATTGGTTTGAAAGGCAATGCCGTCGATCACGCCGATAATGTCCGCGATCTTGCGCGAACTTTCCGTAATCGCACCCATCGTCTGCACGACTTGTCCGACCACTTCGCCGCCTTTGACGGCGTGGCCCGAGGCCGACACCACCAGCTGATTCGCCTGGCGCGCGTTGTCCGCATTCTGTTTCACGGTCGACGTCAGCTCTTCCATGGCCGCCGCCGTCTCTTCCAGGCTCGATGCCTGGGCTTCCGTGCGGGCAGACAGGTCCAGGTTGCCCGACGCGATCTGGCTCGATGCACTGGCAATGGCCCCGGTACTGTCGCGAACTTCGCGTATCGTCACGTTCAGCGACGCGACGAAACGGTTGAAGGCAGCGGCCAGCGCGCCGACCTCGTCTTCCGATTCCACGGGCATGCGGCGGCTCAAGTCGCCATTCCCGCTGGCGATTTCGCTGAGCATATCCGCTGCCCGCGCGACGGGCGCGGCGATGGCGCGGCTGATGACATAAATGATGCACAGGGCGATACCGCCACCGACCAGGCCTGCAATCAGGGCGGCGATCAGGGCCGAGCGCGTGACATTGCCCAGCACTTCCGCTTCCGGCACTTCGGCCATCACATATAGATTGAGTTCCGGCACGAAGGAAGCGGCGACGAACCGGCGTCCCGCAGGCGCGTCGTAGACGGCGTACGCGTATTTGTTGCCGGTCAGCAGGCTCTTGCTCAGGCTATCGCTAAATCCGGGCAAATCCTTGAGCAGGTGCTTGCCGTCGGACAGGGCCGTGTCGCGGTGCACCAGCAGCACGCCATTGGCGCGCGCCAGGTAGACATGGCCCGTCTGGCCGATCTTGTAGCTGCGGATGGTGTCGGCCAGCGCATTGATGGACAAGCCCAGGCCGGCCGCGATCTGTTTGCCGCCCGCCGTCTGGCCGCGCGCATTCAGATAGAGCATCAGGTCGCTGGAATTGTCCGCCTTGTCGATATCGAGCGTGTAGGCCTTGTCGCCGGCCAGCAAGCCATAAAACCACTGGTCGGCTGCCTGGTTCTTGTCCAGGGTGCGCAGCAAGCCTTCCGTGGTGAAGTATTTGCCCGTGCTGGCGGAAGCCCAGTTGATCGAGGCGGCCTTGTTCTTGTCCTTGACCACGGTGGCGTAGCGCTGGAAGGTGGCGATGCCGCTGTCGGGCAAGCCGGCGTCTTCCCAGTCTTGCAGATAAACATCGTTGGCCATGGTTTGCACCACCGACAGGGGTTGGCTGATCTGGCGCAGCACGTCGTTGCGGATCTCGCCCACCTGCGCCGGCAACTCCTGGCTGACGACGCGCTCGCGCACGTAATCGCTGCTCATGCGCACGCTGAGGAAAGACGAGATCGCCATGAAGAGCAGCAGGCACAAGCCCATGCTGAACAGGAGTTTTTTCTGGATGGAGAGGCGGCGGAGCAGAGACATGGAAGACCTTGGAGGATGGCCTGCACAATAGACAGAAAAGCGGGCAGGCGAGCGGCCAGTATACCGGCCGGGCCTGCCGTCCCGCCGCACTATTGCTGCTTTTCGTTCACTAATGTTGCGTTACGGCAACGTGTTTTCCACATCTGCCCCGCATGGCCGGAAAACGCCTCAGGCAGGCAAGCCGTGGGCGATCAATTCCAGCGGCAATTCCGTGCTGTACTTGATTTGTTCCATGGAAAAGGCGGACGACACGCCCGTCAGTTGTGCTGCCTTGATGAGTTTTTTATAAAACGTGTCATAGCCCTTGATATCGGTGGTGACGACTTTCAGCAGGTAGTCGATGTCGCCGCTCATGCGGTGAAATTCCTGTACCTCGGGCAAGACGATGACGGCGGCGGCGAAGCGGCGCAGCCATTTTTCATCGTGCTGTCCCGTACGCACGCTGACGAAGACGGTCACGGGCAAACCCACTTTTTGCCGGTTGACGATGGCCACGCGGCTCTCGATATAGCCGTCTTCCTCGAGGCGCTTGACCCGCTTCCAGCACGGCGTGCTGGACAGGCCGATCTTTTCGCTGAGGGCGGCGATCGACAAGGTGCTGTCCTGCTGCAGGGCGGCGAGGATGGCGCAGTCGAATTTGTCGAGCGAGGCGTTTGGTGAATTCATTTTAATATTCCGGTTTTTATGGCATGAACATGCTGCATAGTAGCGTAGTTGCAGTGTCTTTTGGCATATCTTCACGGGGACCGGCCGGTAGACTATCGAGATGTTCCAGCCACCTGCGCTGCGCCTTTTTAACTGCGCCCTTTTTATAGAATATTCGGACTGCCATCATGAAAGAAATCTACCTCGACAGCAATGCCACCACTTGCGTGCTGCCCGCCGCCGTTGCCGCCGCCCGGCAAGCGATGGAGCAGGGCTATGGCAACCCCAGCAGCACACATGCGACGGGTTTGCAGGCCAAGGCCATGATGGATGGCGTGCGCCAGCGCGCCAGCGGCTTGCTGGGCGTGGGCGATGGCCGTCTGATGTTCAACAGCGGCGCCACCGAGGGCATCCAGACGGCCGTGCTGTCGGCCCTGTGCGCGCTGCGCGAACGGCGCGACGCGGGCAAGCGCATCGGCAGCCTGCTGCTGTATGGCGCGACCGAGCACAAGGCCGTGCCGGAAAGCCTGGCGCACTGGAACCGTTTACTGGGCCTGAACCTGGAAGTGCGCAAGCTGCCCGTCGATGCGCAGGGGCGCCACGACCTGCAGGCGCTCGATGCGCTGATCGGCGAGGCGGCCATGCTGTGCACGATGGCGGCGAATAATGAAACCGGCGTCGTCAGCGATTTGTCCGCCATCGCCCAGCTGCTGCAGGAACGCGGTGCCGACGCCTACTGGATGGTCGATTGCGTGCAGGCGCTGGGCAAGCTGAAACTGAACCTGGCCGCCACGCGCATCGACTACGCGCCGTTTTCCGGCCACAAGCTGTATGCGCCCAAGGGCATCGGCATGCTGTATGTGCGCGCTGGCGCGCCATTTACGCCCTTGATGATGGGCGGCGGCCAGGAAGCGGGCCTGCGTTCTGGCACGGAAAACATGGCCGGTATCGCCGCGCTGGACGCCGTGCTCGCCGCGCTGGACGATGGCAAGACCTTCCGCAGCCACGCCGACCTGGCCGCGTTCCGCGAGCAGCTGGTGGCCAGCCTGGAACACGCTTTCCCTGGCATCGTGTTCAATATGCCGTTCGATTTGTCCTTGCCGACGACGCTCAATTTTTCCGTGCCGGGCCTGTCCTCGAAAGAGCTGCTGGATCTGTTCGACGCGGCGCGCGTGCGCGTCAGCTCTGGCAGCGCCTGTTCCGCCGCCAAGGCGCTGCCCAGTTATGTGCTGGAAGCGATGCACGTGCCGCAATGGCGCGCCAGTTCCGCCATCCGGCTGTCGTTCGGTCCCCTGATCGATGCGGCGACGGTCGCTTCCGCCTGCGCGCGCATCGAGCGCTGCGGCGAAGCGCTGCGCAGCAGCTGTTTGCTGCCGTCGGCGCTGGCGCCATCGCCGCAGGACGGCATAATCCAGCTGAGCGTCGACGGCCAGTGCACCTGGCTGCTCAGCGACGCCGCCAGCGCCAGTTGCGTCGTCATCGATCCCGCAGCCGCGCTCGTGCCGCGTCTGGCCGCTTTCATCCGCTGCCAGCACCTGGCCTTGCGCGCCATCGTGCACACGACGGCGCCAGCGGACCATGGCGCCGCGCGTCTGGCGCTGCTGCAGGAACTCGCTATCGAGCAGGTGGGCCGCGTCGATATCGATGGCGAGCTGGCGCTGGGCCGGCAGCGGCTGCGCCGCATCGAGTGCGGCGAAACCCATGTGTACCTGCTGGAGCAGCGCTTCGCCTTCATCGGCTCCCTGGCGCCCGAGGCGCTGACCCCCTTGCTGGATGCGGCGCTGCTGACGCAAGACACGGTGCTGTGCGCGTCCGGCGACGACGGCAGCATCTGCGGCACCGTGCGCACGGTGCAGAACGGTAGCGTGCCGGCCGCCGAACTGCAGCTCGACGCGGCCGCCTTGCCCGCCTTCCTGCGCCAGCATCCCGACGCCATCCTCGTCGACGTGCGCGAAGCCTATGAACACGCGGCGTGCGCCGGCACGGTCTTCGAGGGCTGCGAAGTGCGCAGCGTACCGCTGAGCCGCTTGGCGGGGCAGGTGGCGGCCTGGCTGCAGCATCCGCAGCGCCCGCTAGTGTTTTTCTGCCGCAGCGGTAACCGCAGCGCACGGGCCGCCGCCTGCCTGCGCCGCTTCGGTCACGGCGCGGCATGGCAACTCAACGGCGGCATGGCGATGGCGGAGGCGACGCGCCATCCGCTGGCGATTGCGGCCTGAACTGCTTGAACTTTCTTCCATGAAATATTGCACCGTGCCATCATCGGCACGGTGCATGTCGCGCCTTTTCTCCCGTTCATTTCCCAGCGGCATTTTTCTGCCATTCAACGCGCTGATTTCTTTGCTGAAACGCCCCTAAAACACGGAGTATGTACGCTAGCGCACGGTCTTGCCTGCGCCGCCCTCCTACGATGAAGTTCAGAAAATCTCCCTATACCCTGAGATTCGTCGCAACGCTCCGGCGCTTCGCTTTCCGTCTTCGCCAGTGTCCGATCGTGTTCTTCCAGACTGGGCCCGCATGACGGTGGCCGCTGGCTGCCTGCGCGCACCTAGCGAGGCTAAAGTTGAAAGAGTACACAGCAGTTGTCACGCAGCAGATCAAGGAACAGGTTTCCAAAGTCAAAGAAATCTTCCGCGACCATTCCCTTGGACCGGACACCTTCGACGCCGCGCGCGACGATGCCTTGCCCCTGCGTTCCGAGTTATTCAGCGCCATGCAGATGGCCGCCCACGGCAAGCACGTGGCCGCCGGCCATGCGGTGGGCAGGCATCATGGCCGCGACCGCCTGTTGGCGCGCCTGGCCGACAATGCGGCCCTCATCACGGCCACCGTCAATGAGCTGACGGCGACTGTCAAAAGCGGGCGCCAGGTCACGCCCGCCTCGGAGTGGCTGCTCGATAATTTTTACCTGATCGAAGAGCAGATCCGCACCACGCGGCGCCACTTGCCGAAGAATTACAGCAAGGAGTTGCCACGGCTGAGTTCCGGCGTGGATGCGGGCTGCCCGCGCGTGTATAAAATCGCGCTGGAAATCATCTCGCACGGCGATGGCAGGGTCGACCTGGAAAACCTCTGCCACTTCGTCGAGGCATACCAGGACGTGGCCACCTTGACCCTGGGTGAACTGTGGGCCGTGCCCATCATGCTGCGTCTGGCGCTGATCGAAAATCTGCGCCGCGTCGCCGCGCGCGTGGCCGACGACCGCATGCAGCGCGATCTGGCCAACACCTGGGCCGACCAGATGACGGAGATCGCCGAGCGCAATCCCAGCGGCTTGATCCTGCTCGTGGCGGACATGGCCCGTTCGAATCCGCCGATGACCAGCGCCTTCGTGGCCGAATTGTCGCGCCGCCTGCAGGGACAGAGTTCCTCGCTGACCCTGGCGCTGTCGTGGCTGACGCACAAGCTGGCCGAGTCGGGCCTCACCATCGAGCAGCAGATCCAGTCGGAGATCGGGCAGCAAGCGGCCGACCAGGTCTCGATCGCCAACAGCATCGGTAGCCTGCGTTTTCTCGGCACCATGGATTGGCAGGAGTTCGTCGAGACCATGAGCGTGGTCGAGCAAACCTTGCGCCTGGACCCGGCCGGCACGTATGGCTTGATGGATTTCGCTACGCGCGACAGCTACCGCCACGCCATCGAACGCATCGCCAAGCGCAGCGCGCGCAGCGAAGTGGAAGTGGCCGAGATGGCGGTGCAGCTGGCGCACACGCACGGCAATGGCAATGACGCGCGCCGCGGCCATATCGGCTTTTACCTGGTGGGGCGCGGCGTGCTGGTATTGGAAAAGCAGGCTGGCGCCAGGCTGCCGTTCATCGAGGCGCTGCAGCATACGGCGCGCGCCGCGCCGCTGGCCAGCTATCTGGGCGCCATTGTGTTCCTGACCCTGGCGACGAGCGCCTTGCTGCTCGAGCGCGCCGTGCGCCATGGCGTGCAGGGCTGGCCCCTGGCGGCACTGGGCGCGCTGGCGCTGCTGGGCAGCAGCCAGCTGGCCGTGGCCGTGGTGAACTGGCTGGCAACCCTGATGACGTCGCCGCATCCGCTGCCGCGCATGGACTACCGGTCCGGCATTCCGTCCGATGCGCGCGGCATCGTCGTGGTGCCGACCCTGATCTACAGCGCGGAAAACGTAGCGGCCCTGTGCGAGGCGCTGGAAGTGCGTTATCTCGCCAACCGCGACCCGAACCTGCGTTTCTGCCTGCTGACGGATTTTGTCGACGCGCAGGCGCAAACCCTGCCCGGCGACGAAGCCCTGCTGAACCAGGCGCAGGAGACCATCCGTGGCCTGAACGAGAAATACCGCGTGGAGGGAGCCGAGTTCAAGGACAACGGCGACCTGGCCGACCCGGAAGAGCTGGGCCATGTGGGGCCGTTCCTGCTGCTGCATCGTCCGCGCCTGTGGAATTCGCAGCAGAATGCGTGGATGGGGCAAGAGCGCAAGCGCGGCAAATTGTCCGACCTGCACGCGTTTTTGCGCGGCGGCGCGCGCGACAAATTCTCGCTGGTGGAAGGCGAGTTGCGCGGCCTGCGCACGATCAAATACGTGATCACGCTCGACACCGATACGCAGCTGCCGCGCGACGCGGCGCGCGAATTCATCGCCACCATGATGCACCCGCTGAACCGTCCCGTGCTCGACGCGGCCGGCACGCGCGTGGTGGCCGGCTACGGCATCCTGCAGCCGCGCGTGGCCGTGGCGCTGCCCAGCGCGAACGCGTCGCGCTACGAGCTGCTGTGCGGCGGCGAACCGGGCATCGACCCGTACACGCGCACCGTCTCCGACCTGTACCAGGACGTGTTTTATGAAGGCTCGTTCATCGGCAAGGGCATCTATGACCTCGACATGTTCGAGCGCGTGCTGGGCCAGCGCCTGCCCGACAATAAAATCCTCAGCCACGATTTGCTGGAAGGCTGTTATTTGCGCGCCGGCCTGCTCAGCGACTCGCAGCTGTACGAGGAATATCCGGCCCGCTACGACGCCGACGTCAGCCGCCGCCAGCGCTGGATCCGCGGCGACTGGCAGCTGATCGGCTGGCTGCTGGGCCGGGTGCCGGGCCGCGCCGGCAAGCGCGAACGCAATCCTTTGTCGATGCTGTCGCGCTGGAAGCTGTTCGACAACCTGCGCCGCAGCGTCGTGGCGCCGGCCACCACCGTGTCCCTGTTGCTGGTGTGGGGCTTCCTGCCGCACGTGGCCTTCTGGAGCGCGGCCGTGCTGGCCATCATCTTCCTGCCGCCCGTGTTTTCGGCCCTGTACGATCTGCTGCGCAAACCGCGCGACACCCTGTGGCGCCAGCATCTGGCCGCCTTCGAGCGGCGCTGCGGCGTGCAGTTTTCGCACGCCATGCTGACCCTCGTCTTCCTGCCGTATGAAGCGTGGATCAGCCTGGACGCCATCGCGCGCACGCTGTGGCGCCTCGGCGTGTCGCACAAGCACTTGCTCGACTGGCGCGCCTCGAACCTGCACAGCTCTTCCGGCAGTCAAGCCGACAGCTGGCGCGCCATGTGGTGCTCGCCCGCGCTGGCGCTGGCCACCTTCGCCTCCTTGCTCTACTGGCGCCCGGCCGCCTTGCCGGCCGCCGCCGTGGTGCTGCTGTTGTGGCTGGCCGCGCCCGCCATCGCCTGGTGGATCAGCCGCCCCATCGAGCGGGCCGTGGCGCGCCTGTCGGCCGAGCAGGGACGTTTCCTGCATGGCGTGGCGCGCAAGACCTGGGCGTATTTCGATACCTTTGTCGGGCCGGACGACCACTGGCTGCCGCCCGATAACATGCAGGAACATCCGAACCTCGTGGTGGCGCACCGCACTTCGCCGACGAATATCGGCCTGGCGCTGCTGGCCAACCTGACGGCCTACGATTTCGGCTACGTGACCCTGGGCCAGTTGATCGAGCGCAGCCGCGCTACCCTGCACAGCATGGGGGAGCTGGAACGCTTCCAGGGCCATTTCTATAACTGGTACGACACGCAAACGCTCAAGGCGTTGCAGCCGATGTACATCTCGACGGTCGACAGCGGCAACCTGGCCGGCCATCTGCTGACCTTGCAACCGGGACTGGTGGAACTGTACGACGCTCCCATCATCGGCGCGCAAGTGGTGCAGGGCATCCGCACGACGGCGCAGGTGCTGCAGGAATTCATCGCCGCCGAAGGCGAGGGCAAGGCCATGCGCGAGAGCATGAGCCTGTTGCAGGCGCAGGCCGCGCCCGCCACCTTGGCCGAATGGCATGCTTATCTCGCCGCCGCGAATGGCGCGGCCGATGCGCTGTTGTCGCTGACCCTGCAAAGCGAGGATGGCGAGCTGTCCATGTGGACGGGCGCGCTGGCGCGCCAGTGCCGCGCGGCGCTGGCCGAATTGCTGCAACTGGCGCCGTGGGTGGCGCAGGCGGGTGTCGATCCTGCTTGGCTGCGCATGCCGACCCTGCGCGAACTGGCCAACCTGGAGGTGCCCGAAGGCACGCCATCCGAGCTGGCCGCCCTGCTGGCGCAAGGCCGCGAACAGGCCGGCCGCCATATGCGCGACATCGCCCACGCGGCGGGCCAGGCGCGCGACTTCGCGCAGATCGAATACGGCTTCCTGTACAACCCGTCGACCAAGCTGCTGGCCATCGGCTACAACGTCAGCGAACGGCGCCTGGACCCCAGCTACTACGATTTATTGGCTTCCGAAGTGCGTCTGGCCAGCTTCATCGCCATCGCCCAGGGCCAGCTGCCGCAGGAGCACTGGTTCGCCCTGGGCCGCCAGCTGTGCATGGTGGCCGGCCAGCCCGTGCTGCTGTCGTGGAGCGGCTCGATGTTCGAGTACCTGATGCCGCTGCTGGTGATGCCGAACTACCCGAACACCCTGCTCGACCAGACCTACCACTCCGTCATCGAGGCGCAGATCGACTATGGCCGCCAGCGCGACGTGCCGTGGGGGATTTCCGAGTCCGGCTACAACACGGTCGACGCCAGCCTGAATTACCAGTACCGCGCCTTTGGCGTGCCCGGCCTGGGCCTGAAGCGGGGCCTGGCCGACGACCTGGTGGTGGCGCCGTACGCCAGCATGATGGGCCTGATGGTGCAGCCGGAAGCGTCGTGCCAGAACCTGCAGCGCATGCAGGCGGCCGGCTACATGGGCCGCTACGGCTTTTTTGAAGCGATCGATTTCACCACCGCGCGCCTGCCGCGCGGACAGGGCAGCGCCGTCATCCGCTCCTTCATGGTGCACCACCAGGGCATGGGCTTTCTGGCCCTCAGCTACCTGCTGCACGACCGCCCGATGCAGCGCCGTTTCGAGTCCGATCCGCTGCTGCAATCGGCCTTGCTGGTGCTGCAGGAGCGCACGCCGCAGGCCGGCGCGTTTTACTCGAACACGGCCGAACTGGCGGTGCTGCGCAGCGGCGCGCCCGAGCAGGCCATGCCGATGCGCATCCTCACGCAGGCCAACAGCGCCGTGCCGGAAACGCAGCTGCTGTCGAATGGCCGTTACCACGTCATGGTGAGCAATGCGGGCGGCAGCTACAGCCGCTGGAAAGACCTGTCCGTGACGCGCTGGCGCGAGGACAGCACGCGCGACAACTGGGGCAATTTCTGCTACCTGCGCGACCTCGACGACGGCGCCGTCTGGTCCACCATGTACCAGCCGACCCTGGCCGAACCGAAGAAATACGAAGTGATTTTTTCGGAAGGGCGGGCCGAGTTTCGCCGCGCCGACCATGGTCTCGACCTGTACACGGAAATCGTCGTCTCGCCCGAGGACGACATCGAAATCCGCCGTACGCGCATCAGCAATAATTCGAACCGCCAGCGGCGCATCGAGATCACCAGTTTTGCCGAAGTGGTGATGGCGCCGGCGGCGGCCGACGCGGCCCACCCCGCGTTCAGCAAGCTGTTCGTGCAGACGGAAATCCTCGCGCATGAAAAGGCGATCCTGTGCACGCGCCGGCCCCGCTCGAAGGACGAGCAGATGCCGTGGCTGCTGCACGTGATGACCGTGCACGATATCGAGCGCTACGAAGTGTCGTTCGAGACGGACCGCGCGCGCTTCATCGGCCGCGGCAACACGGCGCAACTGCCGCAGGCGCTGCAGGACGACGGGCCGCTCAGCGGCGGCCACGGTTCCGTGCTCGACCCCATCGTGGCCATCCGCTACGTCATCACGCTCGAACCCGACCAGGCCGTCACCGTCGACAGCGTCACCGGCATGGTGGAGCAGCGCGAGGCGGCGCTGCACCTGATCGACAAATACCAGGACCGCCATCTGGCCGACCGCGTCTTCGAACTGGCCTGGACGCACAGCCAGGTGGTGCTGCGCCAGTTGAACGCCAGCGAAGCGGACGCGCAGCTGTATGCGCGCCTGGCCAACGCCGTGATCTACCCGAATGCGGCCCTGCGCGCCGAAGCGAGCATCCTGATCAAGAACCAGCGCGGCCAGTCCGGCCTGTGGGCCTATGCGATATCCGGCGACCTGCCCATCGTGCTGCTGCAGATACGCGACGCGGCCAATATCGAACTGGCGCGCCAGATGGTGCAGGCGCATGCCTATTGGCGCCTGAAAGGATTGATCGTCGACCTGGTGATCTGGTACGAAGAGCAGTCGGGCTACCGCCAGCTGCTGCACGACCAGATCATGGGCTTGATCGCCTCGGGCATCGATGCGCAGGCGATCGACCGCCCGGGCGGCATCTTTGTGCGCCTGGCCGAGCAGATCGCCAACGAAGACCGCATCTTGCTGCAATCGGTGGCGCGCGCCATCATCAGCGATTTGCGCGGCACCCTGGCCGAGCAGGTCAAGCGTCCGCCGAGCCCCGTGCTGCGCATGCCGCCGCTGCTGCAGGACCCGGCACGCGAGCATGGCGGCGTGCCGCACCGGGCGCCGCAGCGCGAGCTGATCCTGGAAAATGGCCTCGGCGGTTTCACGCCCGATGGGCGCGAATACGTGATCACCACGGCAGAAGGCAAGCAGACGCCGGCGCCGTGGTCGAACGTGCTGGCCAATGCGCAGTTCGGCACGGTGGTGTCCGAAGCCGGCCAGGCGTACACGTGGAGCGAGAATGCGCATGAATTCCGCCTCACGCCATGGCAGAACGACCCCGTGTCGGACCTGTCGGGCGAAGCGTTTTATGTGCGCGACGAGCAGACCGGCCAGTTCTGGTCGCCTTCGTCCCTGCCCGCGCGCGGCAGCGGCGACTACGTGACGCGTCACGGTTTCGGCTACAGCATTTTTGAGCACAGCGAGGGCGGTATCGCCACCGAGTTGTGCACCTATGTGGCGCTCGATGCGGCCGTCAAATACTCGGTGATCAAGGTGCGCAACGACAGCGGCGTGCCGCGCCGTTTGTCCGTCACCGGCTACGTGGAATGGGTGATGGCCGACCTGCGCGCCAAGTCCGGCATGCATGTGGCCACCGAAGTCGATACGATCAGCGGCGCGCTGTTTGCGCGCAATAACTACAACACGGAGTTTTCCGGCCGCGTCGGCTTTTTCAATACGGACGCCAGCATCCGCTCCATCACCTGCGACCGTAATGAATTCATCGGCCGCAACGGCAGCCTGGCGCAGCCGGCGGCGCTGCGCCGCGTGCGCCTGTCCGGCAAGGCGGGCACGGGGCTGGACCAGTGTGCCGCCATCCAGGTGCCGTTCGAACTGCAGCCGGGACAGGAGCGCGAGATCGTCTTCCTGCTCGGCGTGGGCGGGCGCCGCAATGCCGACGCCAGCACCATGGTGCAGCGCCATGCGGGCAAGGAAGCGGCCCGCATGGCGCTCGACGCGGTACGCGCGCACTGGGACACCACTCTGGGCGCGGTGCGCATCGAAACGCCCGACCCGTCGCTCGACGTGATCGCCAATGGCTGGCTGATGTACCAGACCATCGCCTGCCGTTTGTGGGCGCGCAGTGGTTATTACCAATCCGGCGGCGCCTACGGTTTCCGCGACCAGCTGCAGGACGCGATGGCGATGATCCACACGGCGCCGCAATTGCTGCGCAAGCACTTGCTGCTGTGCGCGGCGCACCAGTTTGTCGAAGGCGATGTGCAGCATTGGTGGCATCCGCCGTCGGACCGGGGCGTGCGCACGCACTGCTCCGACGATTACCTGTGGTTGCCGCTGGCCGCCTGCCGCTATGTGATCGCCACGGGCGACGTCAACGTGCTGTCGGAAGTGGCGCCCTTCATTGAGGGCCGGGCCGTCAAGCCGGAAGAGGATTCCTACTATGACTTGCCCATGCGTTCGGGCGAGTCGGCCGACCTGTACGAGCACTGCGTGCGCGCCATCCGCCATGGCTTGCGCATGGGCGTGCACGGCTTGCCGCTGATCGGTTCCTGCGACTGGAACGACGGCATGGACAAGGTGGGCGAACATGGCAAGGGCGAGAGCGTCTGGCTGGCCTTCTTCCTGTACGAAGTGCTGCAGCGTTTCGCCGAGGTGGCCATGCTGCGCGGCGACGCCGCATTCGCCCAGTTCTGCCGCGACGAAGCCGTGAAACTGGCGGCCAACGTCGAGGAACATGCTTGGGATGGCGAGTGGTACCGGCGCGCGTATTTCGACGACGGCACGCCACTGGGCTCGCACACGAACGAGGAATGCCAGATCGATTCGATTTCGCAAAGCTGGGGCGTGCTGTCGGGCGCCGCCAACAAGGAGCGGGTCGCCGGGGCCATGCGCCAGGTCGATGCGCGCCTCGTGCGCCGGGATTCCGGCGTGATCCAGCTGCTCGATCCGCCGTTCGACAAGGCCGACCTCAATCCCGGCTACATCCTCGGCTATGTGCCGGGCGTGCGCGAGAACGGCGGCCAGTACACGCATGCTGCCATCTGGACGGCGATGGCGTTTGCCCGCATGGGCGACGGCGAAAAGGCGTGGGAATTGCTGCGCATGATCAATCCCGTACGCCATGGCGTCGACGCGCAGGCGGTGGCGCGCTACAAGGTGGAACCGTACGTGGTGACGGCCGACGTGTATGCCGTGGCGCCGCACGTGGGGCGCGGCGGCTGGAGCTGGTACACGGGATCGTCGGGCTGGCTGTACCGCCTGATCGTCGAATCCCTGCTCGGCTTGACGCGCGAAGCGAACGTGCTGCGTCTGGCGCCGTCCATGCCGGTCGAATGGGACAGCTTCAAGCTGCATTACCGTTTCGGCGCCAGCAGCTATGCCATCACGGTGGAGCAGGCGCAGGGGCGGCCCGCGGGATTGTCGCTCGATGGCGTGGTACAGGGCGGCAACAGCATCGCCCTGCGCGACGAGGGCCGCGAGTATGCGGTGCTACTGCTGCTCTAGTTTTGCCACTTCTCGTGTTCGGGACGGCGCCGGCCAGCCAGCAGGATCAGGCCGGCGCCAAATAGCAGCAAATCGCGCGTGCGCACTTCGGGCGCGGATGGCGTCGCCGTCTGGTGGTGACGCAAGGGTGCCACCATGGCGGCGGCAGGCTGGCTGGCGCAAGCGGCCAGGCACAGCGCCGCCACGTTTCTATTCAACTGCATATATTCCTCAAGAAGCGCGCTGACCGTTCCGGATCGGCGCGCCGGTATTCATGTCGCCGATATTGTAATTATGAGCATGAATATTGTAAATAGGAAATTATGCAGAGTTGTCTCAAAATCCCAGGGCGGCGCCCGCGCCCAGCAGGGTGGCCACGCCCAGCACGGCAAAGACCAGGGCCGCGATACCATGCACGAGGCGCAGCGGGACGCGGTTGGCGATCCTGTCGCCCAGGTAGACGGCCGGCACGTTGGCCAGCATCATGCCGAAGGTGGTACCCAGCACGACGGAAACGATATCGTGGTAGCGCGCCGCCAGCGCCACCGTCGCCACCTGCGTCTTGTCTCCCATTTCCGCCATGAAGAAGGCGATCAGGGTGGTCAGGAAGACGCCGTATTTGGCCAGCTTGGTCTCTTCTTCATCGAGCTTGTCGGGGATCAGGGTCCAGGCGGCCATGGCCAAAAAGGATACGCCCAGCACCCAGCGCAGCACGTCCGGGCCCAGCATGCCGGTGATCCAGGCGCCGACGGCGGCGGCGAACGCGTGGTTGGCGACGGTGGCGACGAAAATGGCCAGCACGATGGGCAGGGGTTTGCGGAATTTGGCGGCCAGCAAAAAGGCCAGCAGTTGGGTTTTGTCGCCGATTTCAGCGAGACCGACGATGCCGGTGGAGATGAGGAATGCTTCCATGAGATTGCAAGAGGTACGCGGGCCGGACGAATTAACCAATGATCCACGGGCGACTCCGGCCCATGCGGCCGCCCTGGATCAATGGTCTCGTCAAGTTTTGCAACCACCTGCACCATGGCCTGCGGGCCAATCATGTTGATACAGGTTCCCGCGGCAGGACCGCGGGACGACTACTCCCCAATGTTCGAGGCGCATCATACGCCTATGCGTGTTTCTGCGCCAGTGCCGCCGGCCGCGGGCGCCGTGCTGCGTGTGGGACTTCCACAACAATGATCGATTGCAAACAGACTCGACTTAGAATGCAGTTCTGTCCACGACTCCCAGATGGAATGCGCCATGCCGGTTCTTGTCCGCTTGCTTGCCCTGTGTTTGACCTTGTTTGCTCCCTTGCCTGGCCTGTGCGCCGCCGCGCCCTTCGACGACAAGTTCCGCCAGCTCGAAGAACTGCTGCCCACGCCGAACAGCTACCGCACGGCGTCCGGCGCGCCCGGTCACGCCTACTGGCAGCAGCGCGCCGATTACGTGATCCGCGCCACGCTCGATGAGGCCCGGCGCGCCATTACGGCCAGCGAACAGATCACCTATCACAACCGCTCGCCCGACAGCCTCGCGTATCTGTGGCTGCAGCTGGACCAGAATGGCTTGCGCCAGGATGCCGACCAGCGCCGCGTATTAAGCGCACCGTCGCGCCAGGCCTGGTTGAGCGGCAACGAAGATGAAGCGCTGAAATTCGAGGACTTGCGCGCCATCCATGCGGGGCGCGAGTTTGACGGCGGCTTCAAGCTCACCGCCGTGAAAGCGGCCAGCGGCAAGCCGCTGCCGTATGTGGTCAACCAGACCATGCTGCGCATCGATTTGCCGGTGGCGCTGGCGCCCGGCCAGAGCGTCACGTTCAACATCGACTGGTCGTACCGGATCAATGACCAGAAGGTGCTGGTCGAGCGCTCCGGCTATGAGTATTTTGAGGACGACAAGAACGCTATCTTCCAGATCGCGCAGTGGTTCCCGCGTATGGCCGCGTATTACGACGCCGTCGGCTGGCAGCACAAGCAGTTCCTCGGCTCCGGCGAATTCACGCTGGAGTTTGGCGACTACGAGCTGTACCTGACCGTGCCGGACGACCACGTGGTGGCCGCCACGGGCGAGCTGCAAAATCCTGGCGCCGTATTGAGCGCGGCGCAGCGCGAGCGCCTGGCGCGGGCGAAAAACAGCGCTACGCCGCTGCTGGTGATCACGCCCGCCGAGGCGCTGGCGGCGGAAAAGGGCAAGCCGGCGGGCATGAAAACCTGGCACTTCAAGGCGGCCAATGTGCGCGACGTGGCGTGGGCTTCAAGCCGCAAGTTCATCTGGGATGCGCAGGGGCTCGACAGCGGCGGCAAGCGCGTGATGGCCATGTCGTATTATCCGAACGAGGGCAATCCGCTGTGGCAGCAGTACAGCACGCGCGCCGTCGTGCATGCGATCGAGCAGTACAACAAGTACAGTTTCGATTACCCGTATCCGAATGCGATTTCCGTCAATGGCGCCGTGGGCGGCATGGAGTATCCGATGATTGCGTTCAATGGCGGGCGCCCCGTGAAGGACAAGAAGACGGGGGAACTCACGTATTCGAAGACGACCAAATATGACCTGATCGGCGTGATCATCCATGAAGTGGGGCACAATTATTTCCCCATGATCGTCAATTCGGACGAGCGCCAGTGGACGTGGATGGACGAGGGCCTCAACTCCTTCCTGCAGTACCTGGCCGAGCAGGCGTGGGAAGAGCATTTCCCTTCCTGGAATGGCGAGCCGCGCAAGATCGTCGACTACATGCGCAGCCAGAACCAGGTGCCCATCATGACCAATTCCGAGTCCCTGCTGCAGTTCACGGCGAATGCCTACGACAAGCCGGCCACGGCGCTCAACATCCTGCGTGAAACCATCCTCGGGCGCGAGCTGTTCGACTTCGCCTTCAAGCAGTACGCCTTGCGCTGGAAGTTCAAGCGCCCGACGCCGGCCGACTTTTTTCGCACCATGGAAGACGCTTCCGGCACGGACCTGGACTGGTTCTGGCGCGGCTGGTTCTATACAACCGATGCGGTCGACATCAGCATCGACGGCATCAGCGAATACGGCGTGAGCACGAAGAATCCGGAGGTCGAGAAAGCGTGGAAGAAGGCGCAGAAGGAGGCGCAGCCCATCTCGATCTCGGACCAGCGCAACAAGGCGCTGCCGAAGAAGGTGGATACCGATCCAGCGCTGAAGGATTTCTATAACCGGCACGATGAATTCACGGTCACCAACAAGGACCGCAACAGCTATGCGGAAGAGCAGGAAACGCTGGAGCCGTGGGAGCGGAAGCTGCTGGAACAGCGCAACATGGGCAAGCATCTGTACCTGGTCGATTTTTCGAATCTCGGCGGCCTGGTGATGCCGCTGATCCTGGAAATCGAACTGCAAAGCGGCAAGAAAATCATCGAGCGCGTGCCGGCCGAAGTGTGGCGCTACGCGCCGCACAAGATCAGCAAGGTGATCATCACGGACGAGCCGATGGTGGGCCTGGTGCAGGACCCGTACTGGGAGACGGCCGATATCGACACCAGCAATAACGCCTGGCCGCGAAAGATCACGCCGTCGCGCCTGGAGTTGTTCAAGCAGGACCGCGACAAGCATAATCTGATGAAGGATTTGAATACGCCGCTGAAGGCGCCCGAGGCCAAGCCGCAAGCCAGGGCAGATGAAAAATAGGGAAACAGCGTCGGCCGGTCCGGCGCTTTTTTCTGCCGGCCTGCGCCGGAAGTGCTATTCTGCGCGACGCCCCGGCGCACACGGACCGGGGCTTTCGCAAATCATTCAAAAGACGACCATGCAAACTTTGACCTTCCTGCGCGCGCTGGGCTGTGCGCTATTTTGCCAGCTAACGCTGGCTGCGCACGCCGATCCCCTCAGCTACGCGCGCTACGACCAGGTGCGCACGCGCGACCTGCAGCTGGACCTGAAAGCCGACTTCAAGCAAAAGACGCTCTCCGGCTATGCCGAGCTGTCCTTGAACTGGATCGATCCGGCGGCGCGCACGCTGGTGCTCGATACGCGCGATCTGTCGATCGCCAAGGTGCAGGTACAGGACAAGCGCGGCGCCTGGCAGATGGCGCCGTACCAGCTGGACAAGGCCGACCCGGAAAAGGGCCAGGCGCTGCGCATCATGACCACGGGCCAGCCGGGCAAGGTGCGCGTCTACTATCACACGGCGCCGAACGCCATCGCCCTGCAGTGGCTCACGCCGCAGCAGACGATGTCGGGCAAGCTGCCTTTCATGTTCAGCCAGTCGCAAAGCATCAACGCCCGCTCGTGGGTGCCGTCGCAGGATACGCCGGCCGTGCGCTTTACGTATAGCGCGCGCATCGAGGCACCAAGCGGCATGCGCGTCGTGATGAGCGCCGAGAACGACGAAAAGGCGACCGGCAAGGGCGGCTGGAAATTCAGGATGCCGCAGCCTATTCCCTCGTACCTGCTGGCGATCGCCATCGGCGAACTCGAAGTGCGCAAACTCGGCCCACGCTCCGCCGTGTATGCGGAACCGCCGCGCATCAAGGCGGCCGAATACGAGCTGGCCGACACGGAAAAGATGATCCAGGCGGCCGAAGCGCTGTATGGCCCGTATGGCTGGGGGCGCTACGACATGATCGTGCTGCCGCCATCGTTCCCCTACGGCGGCATGGAAAACCCGCGCCTGACCTTCCTCACGCCGACCATGATCGCGGGCGACCGCAGCCTGGTCGACCTGATCGCGCATGAACTGGCCCACTCATGGTCGGGCAACCTGGTCACCAACGCCTCGTGGAAGCACATGTGGCTCAACGAAGGCTTCACCACCTACGTCACGACGCGCATCGTCGAGCAGCTGTATGGCAGCGACGTGGCGCAGATGGGCGTGCAGGTCGACCAGGAAGAACTGGCCGCTGCGATCCGCGAATTGCCGGCGGCGAAAACGGCGCTGATCACGCGCGACGCCGATGCCAACCCGGCGGAAACGTACACGGACGACGGCATCATCTACCCGAAAGGCGCCTGGTTCCTGGCCACCATGGAGCGCCGCGCCGGCCGCGCCGTGTTCGATCCTTTCCTGCGCGGCTGGTTCGACCAGCATGCGTTCCAGAGCGTGACGACGGAGCAGTTCATCGCCTACCTGCGCAAGAACCTGCTGGCGCAGCATCCGGACGTGATGCCGCAAGCGGAACTCGATGAATGGCTGTATGGCACGGGCGTGCCGGCCAGCGCGCAGCGCGTCGTCTCGCCGCGCCTGGCGCTGCTCGACCAGCACCGCGACGCCTGGCTCAAGGGCGAGCTGGCGACCAAGGACCTGGGCATGGACAAGTGGATCGCCATCGAATCGATGCACTTCCTGAACGACATCAACAACAAGGCCAGCGCGGCGCAATTGCGTGAGCTGGACCAGGCGTATGGCGTGGGCAAGAGCGGCAACAATGAAGTGGCCTACCGCTTCTACCTGGCCTCCGTGAACGCCGGCTACGACGTGCGCCAGCCCTTGCAGGCATTCCTGCTGAGCGTGGGCCGCCAGAAGTTCGTCGTGCCCCTGTACAGCGCCTTGATGAAGACGCCGCAAGGCCATGCCTGGGCCAAGGACGTGTATGCGCAGGCGCGCGAACGCTACCACCCGGTGACGCAGGAAAGCGTCGATAAATTGATGGCCGCGCAAGCGCATTGAATCTTCTTTGGATAACCTGACCATGCATACCATGTACCGCCTCGCCGCCGCCATCGTGCTGGCGTTTTCCGGAATCGCCGTGCCGGCGCTGGCATTTGACGCCGCCCCCGTCGTTGCCGCTGCGCCCGCCCCCGCGCCGGCCTTCGATCTTGAGCGCGACGTCGCCACCGCCCTGAAAGTGTTCGACGTGCCCGGCATGGCGATCGCCATCGTCAAGGATGGCAAAGTCGTCACCGCCAAGGGTTTTGGCGTACGCAAGCTGGGCGAACCGGCCGCCGTCGATGCGCAGACCGTGTTCGAGGTGGCATCGAACTCGAAGGGTTTTACGGCCGCCGCGCTGGCCATGCTGGTCGACGAGGGCAAGCTGGCCTGGGACGATCCCGTCACCAAGCATCTGCCCGGCTTCCAGATGCACGATTCCTACGTCACGGGCGCCATGACCATCCGCGATTTGCTGACGCACCGTAGCGGCCTGGGCCTGGGCGCCGGCGACTTGCTGTGGTGGCCCACCACCACGTTCAGCACCGACGAGATTATCGAGAAGCTGCGCTACATCCGTCCGGCCACGAGTTTTCGCAACAGCTATGCCTACGATAACCTGCTGTACATCGTGGCCGGCAAGATCATCGCCGACAAGGCGGGGAAAAGCTGGGGCGAGGCCATGCATGAGCGCATCCTGGCGCCGCTGGGCATGACGGGCACCACCACCAGCCTGGCCGAGAATGCGGGCAATCCCGACGTCGCCAGCGCGCACAGCAAGATCGACGGCAAGATCGCCGCCGTCAAGTCGATGCCCGTGCCGAACGCCGTGGGCGCCGTCGGCATCAACACGAATGCGGAAGACATCGCCAAGTGGATGATGGTGCTGCTCGACGGCGGCAAGATCGCCGGCGTGCAGGGCAAGGACGGCAAGGAAGCGCGCCTGTTCAGCGAAAAGCAGGGCCGCGAAATGTGGACGGCGCAAACGCCGATCAAGATCCCCGAGCCGAAACCGGCGTTGGCCGCGACGAAACCGAACTTCAGCGCGTATGGCCTGGGCTTCCAGCTGCGCGACTACAAGGGCATGAAGGTCGCCATGCACGGCGGCGCGCTGCAGGGATTTTATTCGCGCGTGGTGATGGTGCCGGAAGCGAAATTGGGCGTGGCCATCCTCACCAATGCGGAAAATGGCGGTTCGATGACGGCGCTGCAATGGCGCATCCTCGACCATTACCTGCAGGCGGCGCCGTCGGACTGGCTGGCGCTGGTGGCCAAGGTGGAGCAGGACCAGCATGCGGAAGAAGTGAAAAAGCAGGGCAAGGCGTCGAGCGCGCGCGCGGCGAAATCGCGGCCTTCGCTGCCGCTGGCGGCGTATGACGGCGAGTATGAAGACGCCTGGTACGGCAAGGTCGTGATCAAGCCGGAAGGGAAAAAACATATCCTCAGTTTTACGCGCACGCCGGACTTGACGGGCGAGCTGGAACACTGGCAGCACGACACCTTCATCGTGCGCTGGAAAGAGCGCAATTTCAATGCGGACGCCTACGTGACGTTCTCGCTCAACCCCGATGGCAGCATCGACCGGGTAAAGATGGCGCCTGTGTCGGCCGAGACGGATTTCAGCTACGACTTCCAGGACCTGAGCCTGGTGCCGGTGAAGCCGAAGGAAGCGAAGAAATAAAGGGTCGATACCAAAACCGCAGCCTGTGCTGCGGTTTTTTTTCGCCCGTTGCCATGCAAATGCGCGGCGCAAGGGCGGCGGGCCGGTTTTTATTCCATGAAATGGGGCGAAAAATAAACGTTATCTTGATTTGTAGTTTGCGTATTTACTAACTTTTCAAGGTGCTACTATTTCCATGCGCCCTATGCCTGGAGACCGATGCATGCGGGCGGCTGGCGCTTGTGCCATGTTTTTTATAACGACTCAACTCTTGGGAATGGGATAAAAATGATCAATGTGAAAAAAGCCGTATTTGTCTTTTGCGCCGCCGTCGGTTTTGCCGGCGCCGTCAGTTCTTCGGCGTATGCCCTGCCGTCGCGCGAAACCTGCGAGGAAGCCTACACCGCGTGCGTGGTGGACGGCGATGCCGGCTCCTGCACCCTGGTCAAGCGCCTGTGCGGCGTGTACGGCATCCACCTGTAGCCGGCAGGTAAATCCGCGCTCGGGCGGCGCACCGGATTGGCACGCCGCCGTTGGATTGACTATGGCTTGACGAACTTCAAGGTCATGCGGTCGCTCTCGCCGATGGCCGTGTACCTGGCCCGGTCCACATCCTTGTTGGCGTAGGTGGGTGGCAGCGCCCAGACGCCGCCCTGGTGGTCCGCCGTGTCTTTCGGATTGGCGTTGATGTCCGACTTGCCCGCCAGCTTGAAGCCCGCGCCTTCGGCCAGCTTGATCACATACGCTTCGTGCATGTAGCCGCTGCTGGCCGTGGCGTCCTGCGCCTTGTGCGCCGGCAGGCGATGCTCGACGACGCCGAAGACGCCACCCGGTTTCAGGCTGTCATACACCTCCTTGAACAGGGTCTGCATGCCCGCTTCGCCGATCGGTATCCAGTTGTGGATATTGCGGAAGGTGAGCACCATGTCGGCCGTGCCCTTGGGCGCGATGCGGTAGGTGGTGGGCGGTGCGAAGGCGCCGATTTCCACCTTGCCGAAGGCGGCCTGGTTGGCGTCGAGTTTTTGCTGGAAGCGCGCCGCGCCACGGCGGGCGCCTTCGCTGGCCGATTGCGGGTCGTTGCCGGCCGCGATCAGCTTGCCGTTGTCGCGCAGGTAGGGCGCCAGGATCTCCGTGTACCAACCGCCGCCGGGTGCCAGTTCCACCACCGTCATGGTCGGCTTGATGCCGAAGAACGTCAGTGTTTCATACGGGTGGCGGGCACTGTCGCGCAGCGCATTGGCCGGCGTGCGCGCGTTGCCGGCGATGGCCGCCTTCAGGGCCGCGTCGCCCGTATCGGCGGCCAGTGCCGCGCCGCTGCCGCCACTGGCCAGCATGACCGTGAGGGCCGCTGCCAGGGATACTCGCTTCATCATCATATGCTCCATGCGTGATTGGATCGGTTGGTAACTTGGTGGCGATCGCCATCAACGCCGATCATCGGTCAAGCACGCCGGCCGGTCAAGCGGATTCCGTACCCCATGCGGCGGCATACGCGGGCATGTCGCTGGTGTTGAGCGCATCGGCGATGGCCGCGCCACGGCCGTGGGTAAACGGCAGTTCGCCCGTCCAGACGGCATGCGCCATGTCGTCCGCGTCGTCGAGCGGGCCGCCCTGGCGCTGCTTGACGGCATATTCGTCGAGCGCGATGCGCAGCACGGTGGTGGCCGCGTATTCCTTGGCGCTGCCGCCGCGCACGTGCGCCAGGCGTCCCGGCACCAGCTTTTCCATCAGCGCATCCATGGCCGCATGCTGCCGGCCGATATCGCTTACTTTTTCAAACTGCCCGTACACCGTCGCCGAGCGGTAGTTCATCGTGTGGTTGAAGGCGGAGCGCGCCAGCACCAGGCCGTCGAGATGGGTGATGGTCACGCATACGTCGCTCTCTTGCAAACGCTTGAGCATGCGGCTGCCGTTCGAGCCATGGATGTACAGGTGGCCATCGATGCGCCAGCAGGCGGTCGGGATGCAATGGCTGCCCTTGTCGTCGTGGAAGGCGATATGGCACAGGTAGGCGGCATCGACGATGGCGTACAGGGCTGCTTGCTCGTAGCTGGCCAGTTCGGCGACGCGGCGCACGCGGGTACGGGGGCTGGGAGGCAGGGCGGTAGCGGTCATGGCGGGAATCCGGTTGGTTGAAGAAGCAGACCGCACTATAATCGGCATCTGGCCCTGAAAAAAGATCCAGAACTGCCAAATAATATAGAGCCACGATGAAAGGGGCGCATGGATTTCGCTTTGCTGCTGGGCGCGTTCGAGCGCACGCACCGCGAGCGGGGCTGGCCGCGCCAGCGCCTGCTGCATGAATGCCTGCGCGCGGCCATCCGCGGCGGCCAGCTGGCGCCCGGCACGCGCCTGGCCGCCACGCGCGTGCTGGCGGCCGAACTGGGAGTGGCGCGCAATACCGTGCTGTATGCCTACGAGCAGCTCGCCAGCGAAGGGTTTGTCTTGCCGGACCGGCGCGGCACCGTCGTCGCCGGCGGCGCCGGCATGCCGGTGACGTCGCCAGTGAGCGGCGGCCAGGATGGCTTGTCGGGCCGCGCCCGGCATTTGCGCGGCGTGTCAGGACAGGATGCCAGCGCGGCGCTGGTGTTTCCCGCCGACGCCATGGGCGCGTTCGCGCCTGGGGTACCGGCGCTCGACGCATTTCCGCTGGCGCAGTGGCGGCGCATGCTGGACCGCGCGTGGCGCGCGCTGACGCCGCGCCAGCTCAATTATGGCGACCCTGCCGGCGAGCCGCAGCTGCGCATGGCCATCGCCGACCATTTGCGCGCCGCGCGCGGCGTCGTCTGCGATGCGGGCCAGGTGTTCATCACGGACGGCACGCAGAGCAGCCTCGATGTCTGCCTGCGCGCGTTTGCCGACCAGGGCGATACCTTGTGGATCGAGCATCCCGGCTATGGCGGCGCGCTGGCGGCGGGCCGTGGCGCCGGCTTGCAGGTGACCGGCGTCGCCGTCGACATGGATGGCATCGCGCCGACGGACGCCGACTGGCGCGATACGCCGCCGCGTCTGATCTATACGACGCCGTCGCACCAGTATCCGACGGGCAGCGTGCTCAGTCCCGCGCGCCGCATGGCGCTGCTCGAACGCGCGCGCGCGACCGGAGCGCTGATCATCGAAGACGATTACGACAGCGAGTTTCGCCATGGCGGACCGCCCCTGGCAGCCATGCAGGGACTGGTGGCCGACGCGCCCGTCGTGTATCTGGGCACTTTCAGCAAGACCATGTTTCCCGCCTTGCGCATCGCCTTTATCGTCGTGCCCGTCGCGCTGGCCGGCGCCTTCGCGCAGATGCAGGCGCAGGGCGCCGCACGGGGGCGCGTCGCCGAGCAGCTGGCGCTGGCCGAGTTCCTGCGCAGCGGCCTGTTTGCGCGCCATGTGCGCCGCATGCGCAGGCTGTACCGCCAGCGCCGCGACGCCTTGAGCGAGGCCTTGCAGCGCCATGCGTGTGCGGGCGCGGCCATCCATGGCGGCACGGCCGGCATGCACCTGGCGCTGCGTTTTCACGATACGGCATGGGATGACCTGGCGCTGAGCCGCCGCGCCGCGCAGGACGGCATCGTGGCGCTGGCGCTGTCCGCGCATGGCACGGGAGACGGGGCGGGCTGGAGCGGTTTCCTGCTCGGTTATGCGCAGGTGCCGGCCGAGAACATGGATGGCCTGGCGCGCCGCCTGGGCGCGCTGCTGCCGGCGTGATGCGGCGCTACCGCCTTACTGCTGATCCTGCATCCACTGCTTCAAGCCGTTGACCCAGTTCTTGGCGGGCAGGTTGAACTGTTTCTTGATGGTGGCGGCGCGTTCATATAGCTCGCTGAAGTCGAGCGATGGCGATTTTTTGAAGGCCAGCACGACGATGTTTTCATCTTCCATTTCCGGCACCCAGACGACGGCGTCGAAGACCAGTTCCATCGCCTGCAAGTTCTTGTCGTAGTTGGGGAAGTCGCCGAAGACATTCGTGCACATGATGCCGTCGTCCGTCAGGCAGTCAAAGCAGGCCTGGTAGAACTCGGGCGTGTCGAGCACGGGGCCGCGTGCGTCTTCGTCGTACAGGTCCACTTGCAGCGCGTCGACCGTGCCGTGGTTGGCCGGGTCGAGCACGAAGTCGAGCGCATTCATTTCGCGCACGTCCAGACGAGCGTCGTTCGGCGGCAGTGCGAACTGGGCGCCGCAGATGGCGATCACGTTCGGATTGAGTTCGATGGCCGTGACCGTGGCGTCGGGAAAGCGGCGGTAGCTGAACTTGGTCAGCGCGGCGCTGCCCAGGCCCAGCTGCACGATGCGTTTGGGCTGCGTCTTGAACAGCATCCACATCATCATCATCTGCACGTATTCGAGCTCGATGGCGTCGGGCTTGTCCAGGCGCATCGCGCCCTGCACCCACTTGGTACCCAGGTGCAGGTAGCGGATGCCGCGGTGTTCGGTGGTGGTGGCGGGCGGGTGGCCCGGGTGGCTGAAAGCGGTGTGGCTGGTGGAGATAAAGTCGGTCGTCATGGCGCCAGTTTAGCAGCCGCCAAAGAAAAAGACGCCGTAGCGTCTTTTGGGTGGTGCGCTCAAGATTGCTTGCGGCGTCGTGCCAGGAAGCCGAGTATGCCCAGGCCTGCCAGCAGCATGCCATAGGTTTCCGGTTCAGGAACGGGCGCCAGGTTCAGGTTGAAGACGCCGCCATAGCTGCCGCCCTTGGTGTTGCCCATCACGGTCAGAACCAGCGGGCCGTTGAACAGGATGCTCGTTGGCGCCAGGACTTCGCCCTGGGCATAGCCAAAGACGGTGGGGCCGCCAAAGCCGCTTAGCGAAATGCCGTTCAGGTTGGCACTGCTGAAGCTGATGGAAGAGCTGTCCGAGCCCGTGACAGACAGATTGGCCAGGAAGGCTTGCGCGGTGGAACCGAAGGTCGCGTTGGGTGTGAACGTGAAGGTATCGGTGAAGTCGCCGAGCGGGCTGGGTACGGCGTCGAAGCCGCTCGTCCATAGATTGCCCGTGGTATTGACGAGGTTGACGGTGTAGGCGGCGGCGCTGGCGCTGCCGATGGAGGCAGCACCGAGTACCGCCGCTGCGATGAGTGATTTCAGTTTCATATTTATCCCCGCGAAAAAACGATTAATGTTTCAAAAAAAACCGTGCCGCAGTGATAAATTATCGCCAAGATAATTCGTTGTCAACGAGCTATTTTTATATCATTATGAAAACTTAAATAGCTTATTTCTAACACACGGGCATAGGCTGCGAGAAGTTGTGATAATTAAAACTATTATTATCAATATTTTATTCAAAAATAGTCTGGGATTTTGTGATGTAAAAATCGTTACACGAGGAACTAATTTCTATCCAGCAAGGGAAGAATCAAGGTCACTGCCAGCCCGCCACCTTCGCGGTTGGCCAGGGTGATGCGCCCGCCATGCGCTTCGGCGATTTCGCGCGCCAGGGCCAGGCCCAGTCCCGTGCCGCTGCGCTTGGTGGAATAAAACGGGACCAGCGCGTTTTCCAGCACGGCGCCGCTCATGCCCGGCCCACGGTCGCGCACTTCGATGCGCAGCTGCCCTTGCGCCTGGCTGACGTGCAGGCCGATATGCTGGAGCCTGGAGCCGGACTCCAGCGCATTCTTGAGCAGGTTCAGCAGCGCCTGCTGCATTTGCGCCGCATCGAACACGGCAACCTGCGCGGGAGGCGGACCGTCCAGCGTGAAGGCCGCTTGCGAGGCCAGGCTGTCGAGGAAGGGTTGCCATTCGCACGGTGCCAGTCGCGGTGCGGGCAGCTTGGCAAAGCGCGCGTAGCCGAGGATGAAGGTTTCCAGATGGCGCGTGCGCTCCTCGATGGTGGCGAGGATTTGCGGCAGGCGCTCCGTCTGGCCACGGCGCACCAGCTCGGCGCCGGAATGGGCCAGCGAGGCCAGCGGCGCCAGCGAGTTGTTGAGCTCATGGCTGATGACGCGGATGACCTTTTTCCAGGTCTGCACTTCCTGGCGCCGCAGCTCCAGCGTCAGCTGGCGCAGCAGCAGCAGTTCGTGCTTGCGCCCGTTCAGGCTGAAGCTGCGCCGCGCCAGGTGATACACCTCTTCCTGCTCCCCTTCGCCGCTGGTAAACAAGCCGTCGTTGCGGCGCGCCAGCGCTTCGGCCAGGGCCGGCGCCGCCTGCTGCACGATGTCGGCCAGATGATGCCCTTCGAGCCGGCGGCCGTGGTGCAGCAACTGGCGCGCGGCCAGGTTGGCGTAGACGATGGCGCTGCCCTCGGCCACCAGCAGCATGGCCACCGGCGTGTTTTGCACCATGGTGTCGAGCAGCAGTTCGCGCTGCACCAGGTCCAGGCGCTGCTTGCGCAGCACGTCGCCCAGCGCATTGTGGGCCGCCACCAAGTCGGCCAGTTCATCGTTCTGCGGCCAGCGCAGGCTGAAGCCGAAGTCGCCGTCCTGGTAGCTGGCGACTGTGCCGCTCAAGGCGCGAAACAGCGACAGCATCGCCTGCAGTTGCGCGCGTATGGTAATGACGGCCACCGGCAGCACGCACAGCAGGGTACCGGCCAGCACCAGCAGCGGCTGGCCTGGCAAAAAATGCGCGAGCAGCAGGGCGATGACGATGCCCAGCACCAGCAAGGTGACGATCAGCGCCGTCCAGCGCGTGAGCAAGGAAAGACGCATGGGGCGGTCTGCCATCAGCCGCGCGCGATGCCCAGGCGCTCCATGCGCCGGTACAGGGCCTGGCGCGACAGGCCCAGTTCCTGCGCCGCCTGCGCCACCACGCCGTGTGCGCGCGCGAGCGCCGCGGTGACGTTGTCGCGGTCCGGTTCCGCCGCGCCGGCATCCTGCGGCGCGCGCGGCGATGTGGCACCGGCCAGCGGCAAGCCCGTTTCCATCGCGCCGATGACCGGGCCGGCCGTCAGCAGGCTGGCGCGCTGCATGACGTTTTTCAGTTCGCGCACATTGCCCGGCCAGCCGTGGGCCAGCAAACTAGCCTGCGCCTGCGCATCCAGCGTTTTTTCGCTGCCCAGGAAATGCCGCGCCAGTACCAGGATGTCCAGCGGGCGCTGGGCCAGCGGCGGCAGGCGCAGTTCGATCACGTTCAGGCGGTAGAACAGGTCTTCGCGAAACGTGCCGGCCTTGATCATCGCCGGCAGGTCGGCGTTGCTGGCGCTGATGACGCGCACTTTCACTTGCCGCTCGCGGTTGGAGCCGAGGCGTTCGAAGCGTCCCGTTTCGAGCACGCGCAGCAGTTTCATTTGTCCTGCCAGCGGCAGGTTGCCGATCTCGTCGAGGAACAGGGTGCCGCCGTCGGCCGCGTCGAACTTGCCGTCGCGCGCCCGTGTGATGCCGGTATAGGCGCCGGCCTCGGCGCCGAACAGTTCCGCCTCAATCAGCTCCACGGGAACGGCGCCGCAATTGAGCACGACGAAGGGGCCGCCGGCGACCTGGGAATTGGCTTGCACGATGGCGGCGATGCGTTCCTTGCCGCTGCCGTTCGGCCCCGAAATGAGCACGGGCACGTCGGCGCGCGCCACCTGGCACGCCAGGTGCACGACTCTTTCCGTGGCCGGGTCTTGCCACACCATGCCGCGCAAGTCGAAGTCGTGTTCCAGGGCGTGGCGCTGGCGCTGCTCGGTCAGCACGCGCTGGCGCAGCGCGCGGTTGGCCTGTCCCAGTTCCAGCAGGTTCTGCACGCTGGCGATCAGGCGCCGGTCATCCCAGGGCTTGGCCAGGTAGTCGGCCGCGCCGGACTTGATCAGGTCGACGGCCGCGTCGAGCTGGGTCCATGCCGTCAGCAGGATCACGGGCAGGTCGGGGTAGCGCGTGCGGATTGCGTGGAACAGCGCGCCGCCTTCCTCGCCCGACGTGGTGTCGGCCGTGAAGTTCATGTCCTGCACCACCAGGTCGATGGCGTGGCGCTCGAGCAGGTGCAGGCCTTCCTCGGGCGAGGCGGCGCGCACGGCGTCGATCTCGTGCAGGGAAAACAGCACGTCGAGCGCGATGGCCACGGCGGCATTGTCGTCAATAATCAGTACGGTAGGCATGCGCGCAGCATATCACTCAGGTGCCGGCTCAGGTACTGCGGGTGGCGGTGGCCGGCGAAATGCTGGCCGCGCGCCATGCCGGGCCGTACACGGCGCCCAGGCCCAGCAGCCAGAACACGAGCGCGCCGGCCAGCAGGTAGCCGGGCGGCAGGCGCGCCATTTCCAGCTGGCTTACCAGCAGCTGGTTCAAGCCCAGGGCCAGCAGCACGCCGCACGCCACGCCGACGCTGGTGATCATGAAATTCTCGGTCAGGAAGTAGCGCAGGATGTCGACGCGGCGGGCGCCCAGTGCGCGCCGCACGCCGATCTGCTTTCTGCGCTGCGTCACCCACAGGCTGGCGATGCCGACGATGCCGCTGGCCGTCACGAGCAGCAGCAAGGTCGACACGGCGATCAGCATCCAGGACAGGCCCTGGTCGGCCCGGTAGCGTGACGTGCGGTGCTTTTCCAGTGTATCGGTGCGTACCAGCAGGCGCTCGCTGGTGGCGCTGCGGATGGCTTGCTCGGCCTCCTTCATCAGGCGGTCGCGCTGGCCAGGCTCGGCCCGCACGGCGTACAGCAGCGAGTCGCGCGAACCCGTCAGGCGCGCCGGCAGGATCAGCGAATGCTCGCCCTGCGCGCTGACCTGGCCGACCTGTGTCTGCAACCGCTCCACCACGCCGATCACGCGCATTTCGTCGTCATCGTCGCCGGTGCCGTTGAACAGGGTCTTGCCGACAAAGCTGCTTTCGCCAGGCCAGATCTTTTGCGCTGCGGCGAGCGTCACGATGATCACCTTGGGAAAGGTCTCATCGACTTTTTCATCGATTTCCAGCACCTCGTCGGGATGGAAATCACGGCCTTCCACCAGCTTGAGTCCGTATGTCTTGACCAGCGAGTCTGGCGTGAAATACATCGACGTGGTGGCGCTGGCCGTGGGCTGTCCACGCTTGATGGAGACATTGGTGCTGCTGCCGGAACGCGACAGCACGGCCTGCGAGGTCTGCGCCACGGAGAGCACGCCGGGCAGGCCGCGCAGCAAGGCGGCCTGGCGTTTCTGGTCGGCCAGCTGGCGCTGGTGGCTGCCTTTGTCCATGCTTTGGATATTGACATAAAAGATGTCGTTTTCAGCGGCCACGCCGGTGGGGCGGGCGGCGATCGCCTGGCGCAGGTTAACGATATGCAGGGCGTTGGCCAGGATGGCCAGGCTGATGGCGACCTGCACGGCGACGAGTACGGCACCGGTTTTGCTGCGCATCAGTGCCGACAGAATGGGGCGGATTTCCATGTTGAACCTCATTGCGGTACGGTGAATGTCATTGGGATTTGAGCTGTATCGCCGGCGTCACCTGGCAGGCGCGCCAGGTGGGCAGCAACCCCGCCAGCAGGGCGGCCAGCACGGAGACGGCAAACGTCAGCAGCAGCATCGGGATATCCATGTGCGCCACGGTGCCCAGTTCCTTCGATTGCGAACGCACGACGGCCAGCGCTGCATACGCCAGCAGCAGGCCCAGCACGCCGCCGGCCAGGCCGATGACGCCCGTCTCGATCAGGAACTGGCGAAAGATGTCGCGCCGCGTGGCGCCCAGCGCACGGCGGATCCCCACTTCACTGGCGCGTACGGAAAACTTCGCCAGCAGCAGGCCGATGGTATTGATCAGGCATAGCAGCAGGAAGCCGAAGGCCAGCCAGGCCGCCAGCTTGTTGTCGTTGTCGACCACGTTCAGGAACACCATCCATTCCTTGACGTTGTACAGCGCGTTGGGCGCGTGGCGCGGCATGCGGCCCAGCTTGCGCTGCTCGGCAGCATAGCTGTCGAGATATGCCTGCAGCTCGCCACGCTGGCCCGCGCTCTCCATCTCGAACCAGAACTGCAGCCAGGTGCAGTCCGACGCCAGGGTGCCCTGGAAGCCGGGGCCGCGTTCGACGCCGCTGCAGGCCATGCCGCCGTCATGCCGCGTTTCATGGCGGATGGCGCTGGCAAACGGAATGAAGAATTCATCTTCCGTGCCAAAGGCGCCCTTGCTGCCGATGATGCGGTGTATGCGCGGCACGGGATCCCAGTGATCGAGCACGCCGCTGACCAGATAGGGCTGTCCCAGTACCGTCACGCGCCGGCCCACGGGATTGACCGTACCCAGCAGTTTTTCCGCCAGCGAGCGGCTCAGCACGATGACGTCGGCGCCGCTGGCGTCATCGGCTTCGCTCCATGGCTGGCCATACAGGAAGGGGACTTCGAACATGGCGAAGAAATCGCGCGTGGGCGCCAGGCCCTGGGCCTGGAAGGCACCGATATCCGTGCGTGCCGGCTCGACCGGGCCGGCCACGCCGTACATGACGGTGCGGCGCACGCCCACCTTGCTGGCCATGAAATTCTTCGCGTCGGTATAAGCCAGCTGCGACTGGCCGAAGCTGGGCTTGGCGCCCGGCACATAACTTTTCAAGGGGACGACGTCGATCATCGGCACGAACATGCGGTCGCTCTTGTGCGGCAGCGGGTCGCCCGACATGGCGTGCAGGATGGTGACGGTCGACACGCTGGCGGCCACGCCGACGGCCAGGGTCAGCACCATCAGCGCGGTCAGGGCGCGGTTGCGGCGCAGGCTGCGCAGGCCCAGCGTGAAATAGTAGCGGAACATGGTCTCTCCTTACGCGGTCGCGGCGTGCTGCGGCCTGGCCGACAGCGAGGCGCCGTGCTGCACCAGGTCCGACACCTGGCCGTCGATGATGTGCACATTGCGCTGGCTGCGCAGCGCCAGTTCCGGATCGTGCGTGACCATCAGGATGGTGGTGCCTTGCGCATTAATGTCTTCCAGCAGTTCCATCACGCCGCGCGCCATCTGCGTGTCCAGGTTGCCCGTCGGTTCATCGGCCAGCAGCAGCTTGGGCGACCCGGCCAGCGCGCGCGCGATTGCCACGCGCTGCTGCTGGCCGCCCGACAATTCGGCTGGATAGTGTTTCATGCGCGACGCCAGGCCCACCTTGGCCAGCGCGTCCTCGATGCGCTCCTTGCGTTCGGCGCGGTTGAAGCCCCGATAGCGCAGCGGCACGTCGACATTGTCGAACAGCGACAGGTCGGGAATCAGATTAAAACCCTGGAAGATGAAGCCCAGCTTTTCATTGCGCAGGCGCGAACGGGCATTGTCGTCCATGCCCCTGACGTTGACGCCGTCAAGGATGTATTCGCCGTCCGTGAATTCCTCGAGCAGGCCGGCGATGTTCAGAAAGCTCGTCTTGCCGGAGCCGGACGGCCCCGTGACGGTGACGAATTCACCTTGTTGTACGTGGATGTCGAAGCCGCGCAGCGCGTGGGTTTCGATCATGTGGGTGCGGTAGACTTTGCTCAGGTTGTGCATGCGCAGCATGGCGGGGCCTCTTGTGGGGTGAGATGAGTGAGATTCAGTTGAGCGAGACGCGGGCCGCGTTCTCGAAGTTTTCCGTGCCGGCGACGACCACCTTGTCGCCCAGCTTCAAGCCGTCGAGGATTTCCACGGCCGCCACGCTGGTCGCGCCCAGTTTGATCGGTGTGCGCATCGCCATGCCGTTGCGCACGACGTAGGCGAAACGGCCGCCTTCGGCTTCGACGAAGGAGCCGCGCGCCAGCATCAGCACATCCGGTTTTTCATCGATCAGCAGGCGCGCCGCCACGCGCTGGTTCTGGCGCAGGCCGGCCGGCTGCGCGCCGTCGAAACGCACGCGTGCCAGCACCTGGTTTTTCACTACTTCAGGCGACAGCGCCGACAGCTTGCCGGTCGCCTTGACGGCGCCCGTTTCGATCTCGGCGCGCATGCCCAGGCCCATGTCGGCCACATAGGTTTCCGGCACTTCAAGCTCGACTTCCAGCTGCGACAGGTCGACCAGCGTCATCAGGGCGGTATTGGCTTGCACCACGCTGCGGTTGGCCACCGACAGGGTGCCGATGAAGCCGTTGACGGGCGCGCGCACGGTCAGCTCGTCGACCCTGCGCTGGGCGTTGTCGCGGACGAGGCGCTGGCGTTCCAGTTCGTTGACCTTGGTCTTGAGCGCCAGGGTCACGTCTTCGCTTTCCAGGCCCGCCGCCTGCGACGCGTGCTTGCTGCGGATATCGGCGGAATTCAAGGCATCCTTCGCCTTCTGGTAATCGATCTTGGCGATGATGCCTACCTGCGCCACGCTTTCGTAGCGCTCCAGGGTGCGCTGCGCGGACAGGCGCTCGATCTCGGCCGTGTCGGCTTCACGGCGCGCCAGCAGTTTCTGCTTCTTGGCCAGGATCTGCTGGCGCGCCACTTCCGCCTCCAGCTGCTGCACGCTCGACTGTTCGCGCTTGAGGGCGTCGGACAGGTCAGGCGACTCCAGCACGGCCAGGATGTCGCCCTTTTTCACCGTGTCGCCCGCCTTCGCTTTCAGCGTGACGGTGGCCACCGTGGTCGAATACAGGGTGGGGCTGATCGAGGCGACCACGCGGCCCGTGACGGCCGCGTCGCGGATCAGGGTGCCGCGCGTGACGTCGGCGATGCGCAGGCGGCTGCTGTTGACGGAATGCTCGCTGTTGCGCCAGCCGGCAACGACCGCGACGGCGGCGCCGATGACGATGACGGCGCCGGCCAGCAAAAGGGCGTGTTGCCTGCGGCGCTGGCCCGGCGGGGCGGACAGTACGGCGTCTTGAGAGGAGGTATCGCGGATCATGGTCATGTCTCGTGAAGGATGACTTTTCCAATGCACGATCCATGCCAATGATTAAGCCGTTGATTTGAATGGGAAAAATATCGGGCGTCCGGCTGTCCGCCGTGTCCGCGCCGTCCGGCGTGTCCGCGGCCGCAGGCGGCACTTGATAAATTGGCAATCGCCTGCATCTGCTGTGGCATTCCCTTCATCGACTCCTCCGCAGGCGCCATGCATCCATTCCTCCAGCAACTTTTCCCTGCCGCTGCCTTCGCGCCGGCGCTCGATTATCCGTTCGCGCGCAGCGACGTGGCGATGCTGCAGCGGCTGACGGGCGAGGCGCCATCGCTCGATGGCCAGACCTGGGACGAGCTGCTGCTTGACCAGTATGCGGCGCAGCTGGCGCGCGAGACCGGCATCTTCGGCCAGCAGGAGCTGCACCGGCGTCTGAGCGGCGGCCAGGCCGATCCCGCCTCTGTCGCGCGCGTCCGGCAATTGCTGGACGACCCGGCACAAGTGACCAGCCTGGAGCGCGCCTGCCTGCCCTTGCGCCAGGCCGATACAGAGGTGAGCGAGACCCTGTTCGGCGCGGCGCTGGCACCGGCGCCATGGTGGAGCGCCTGGCTATGGCTGGTGCCGCTGGCCCTGTTGCTGGCCATCGCCGCCGCCTGGCTGGTGGGCTGGCCGGCGCTGTTTGGCGTGCTGGCCGCCTGTGTCGCGCTGATGGCCGTACAGGTGCGTTTTTACGAAAGCGCCAAGCTATGGGAGCGCACGCTCGATACCTTGCGCCACCTGCTGAAAACCCGTGCCGCGCTGGCGCGGCTTGATGGACCGGCAGCCTTGCCATGGGCTGCCGGCGGCCCGCAGGCGGCCAGGCTGACGCGCGCCATCGAGCGCTCGCTGCTGCACTACGTGCCCTTCATCGATACGGTACTGGTCGAATATGGCGACTGGCTCCTGCTGAAAAACGTCAAGCGCTATTTCCGCACGCGCCAGTTGGTGGCGCGGCAGCTGCCCTTCCTGCGCGACAGCTTTACCCAGGTGGCACAGCTGGAAGCCGACCTGGCGCTGGCGCGGCACCTGCGCGCGCTCCCCGTTTTTTGCTGGGCAGGCACCGCGGCGCCGCGCTCCCTGGCTTTGCAGGGCATGCGGCATCCACTGCTGGCGAACGCCGCGCCGCTGTCGTTCGGCGTGCAGGGCAAGGGGGGCTTCATCTCCGGACAGAACGGTATCGGCAAGAGCACCTTGCTGCGTTGCATAGGCTTGAACCTGGTCTGCGCGCGGGCCTTTGGCTTTTGCCATGCGCACAGCGCCGATGTGCCGCGCCTGGCCGTGTATGCGAGCATGCAGAACGAGGACTCGCTCGATGGCGGCGAAAGTCTGTACATCGCCGAATTGCGCCGCGCGCGCGAATTGCTGGCGTTGGCCGAGGAGGGGACGCCGGCGCTGTTCCTGATCGACGAGATTTTTCGCGGCACGAACCACCTCGAGTCGGTGGCGGCGGCCGCCGCCGTGCTGCATACGCTGGCCGCGCGCCACCTGGTGATCGTCTCGTCGCACAACCTGGTGCTGGGGCCCTTGCTGGAAGACTGCCTGGCGCCGTGGTGCGTGCGCCGCGACGATGCGGGCGCGCTGCTGCTGGCGCCCGGTGTGCTGCAGGCCACGAACGGCATCGCCCTGCTGGCGCAGCGGGGCTTTGACAGCGCCATCGAAGACAAGGCGGAACGCGTCTTCGACTGGCTCAGCACGCACATGGCGCAACCGGCCGATTGCGGCGGCGTGCTGGAACGGGCCTGAGGGCGCCTTTACCGCCTTTACTTGTCCTGCTTTTCCGGCGTGCTCTTGTCGATCACTTCGCGGCAATCGCCGCGGATGATTGCGTTGTCGTAGTTGGTCCAGCCATAGCTGTCGACGTAGCGCTTGTGCTGCTTGAAGCGGGGGCTGGCGATGCTCCATTCGGGCTGTTCGCCCGCGAAGCGGATGTCGCCCAGGTCGAGCAGGGTGTGGAACATGTTTTCCGTCGACAGGCGCGCCTTCTGATGGCGCCGCAGCTGCGTCACCTTGTCCGGATAATGCTGCTGGAATTGCGGCGAATACCAGACGAAAGCGGGCACGTGGAATTCGAACTGCGTGTTGTGCCCATGGAAGGCCAGGCGGCAGGTGCCGTCGTACAGGGTCTGGCCGTGATCGGCCACGTAGACGAGCGAGCTGCGCAGGGCGGTGCGCTGGCCGTCATCCTTCAGCATGCCGATCACGTTCGACAGGAACCAGTCCGTGTACAGGATGGAGCTGTCGTAGCTGTTGTTCAACTGCGGCTTGATGGCCGTGTCCGTGTAGACGGGCTTGTCGACGCCGAACAGCGACGGCTGCCACTTGTCGAACGATTTCGGATAGCGCTGGCTGTAGTTCCAGTGGCTGCCCAGGGTGTGCAGCACGATGAGTTTTTTCGGCGCCGGGTCGGCCAGCGCATTTTTGAAAGGGTCGAACAGGATCTGGTCGAAATTCGAACTGTTGGTAAAGCCGCCCAGGTTCAGGAATTGCACCACGTCCGCTTCCTTGGCGAATACGGAGACGGGCGTGTCGAACTGGCCGAACGAGATCTGGTTCGACAGCCAGTAGGTCTTGAAGCCCGCTTCCTTGTAGGCGGTGAGGAAGGATTTTTCCGAGAAGCCATCCTTGAGGCTTTGCGTGGCCGGCTTGCGCGAGATGATGACGGGCACGGACAGGCGCGTGGCGGAAACGGCCGTGATGACGTCGGCCAGCGGCACCAGGTTATTTTCCTGTTTCAGCAGGGGATTGGTGTCGCGCTCGTAGCCGTTCAGGCTCCAGCGGTCGTAGCGCGACGATTCGCCGATCACCATGACCACCACTTCCGGATGGGGATCGGGCTGTTGCTGGTGCGCGCCGAAACGGAAGCTGCTGCTTTTCTGTCCCAGCTCGGCCAGGTACCGACGTTCCTTGTAGAAATCGAAGCCGCGCGCGGCCAGGCCGAAGGGCCAGGAATTGCTGACGGTGTCGAAGGCGTAGGGCAGGCGCGCCCAGTGGGGCAGGCTGGGCCAGCCCAGGCCTGTCTCGTCGGCGCCGGCGATGCTGGCGTTCTCCGGTTTGCTGCTTTCTTCGTCTTCCTCGGCCGTTTCGTCGTCGGCCGAACTGGCGTCGCCGAAGCCGGAGGCGCCCGCCTTGCCGCTGGCCGCCGGATGGCTGGCCTTGGCGGATGCGGCGGTGCTGTGCACGGACTTGGCCTCGAAACCGAATTCGTAGCCATACCACCAGAAGCCGCCCAGCAGGATCAGCAGCACGAAGGCGGCCGGGCGCGTCTTGCCGCGCCAGTCCAGGTCGCGCGTGCGCGTGGCCGCATACCAACTCAGGGCGCACCAGGCGATCACGCCCAGCATGACGGCGCCCATCAGCCATACTTTTTGCCCGAGAAATTCCATCGCTTCCTTGGGACTGGTTTCGAAGATGATCCCCAGGTGGTGCGTGGAAATGCCCTGGCCATAGAAGATGAACAGGTAGATTTCCGTCGGCAGGGCCAGGAAGGCGGGCACCAGCAGCCAGTGGAAGTAGGCGGGGCGCTGGAACACGCTCCAGACGGCCAGCCACGCCAGCAGCTCGAACGTGAACATCTGCCACGGATGCTCGAGCGCGCGCCCCAGCAGCGCGGGGATGAAGGGCACGGCCGTCAGCAAGGCATACGTCAGGAGCAGGAACAGATTGGCGGGGCGAAGCAAGGAGCGCATAAAGGAGGGCGGGAGGGCAGCGAAAAATGTCCGCTATTATCAATCCTTTTGTTGTCTTGCGGTCATACAAGAATGTGCGTGCCAGATGCTTGGTCGCAGGGAAAGAGTGCCAAATCATCAAGCGTTTGCGCGTGGCGGCGTCCGCGCCTCGCTGCCGAAAATTAGTCAAAATGCCACAAATGCCCGCGATTTTTGCCTTTTTTTATAGCAAAAAGCGGTAAACTGATTGACCCCCTGTAACACAAGGTCTAAACTAGCGAGTTCTCGATTTTATTCTGCTCATCGTTTACGCATTACTTGGCATTTCATGGCCGCTCCTTATCGAGTGGCTGCGGGCGCCTCCGGTGCGCAGTAGATGAAAGCGGGACGAGGTTTTAGTCGCCGGGCATCTTGCCCGGGTTATTAATCGTAGTTTTTTGTTGGATTTATAACGATGCCAACCATCAATCAATTGATTCGCAATCCACGCGTCGCTTTGACCGTGAAGAGCAAATCGCCGGCGCTGGAAAACAGCCCGCAAAAACGTGGCGTCTGCACACGTGTTTACACCACGACTCCAAAGAAGCCTAACTCGGCTCTGCGTAAAGTCGCTAAAGTTCGCCTGACCAATGGTTTCGAAGTCATTTCGTACATTGGCGGTGAAGGCCATAACCTGCAAGAGCATAGTGTTGTGCTGTTGCGCGGCGGCCGCGTCAAGGATTTGCCGGGTGTGCGTTACCACATGGTTCGCGGTGCCCTCGATACCCAAGGCGTCAAAGACCGTAAGCAATCGCGTTCGAAGTACGGTACCAAGCGCGCTAAAGCTGGCAAGAAGTAATAAGTTGTACGCAGCAAACCCAAGTTTCGCTCAGTGGCAACTAGCTAAGTGAATGTAGTCGACCGCATCTGGTCGAGTAAGTGGAAGACTATGATGGTCGTCCGCGAGTGTGCGAAGAACGCGCGCTCAACTGAAGATTGAAAGGAATTGATATGCCACGTCGTCGTGAAGTACCCAAGCGCGAAATTTTGCCAGATCCAAAATTCGGCAACACTGATGTCGCTAAATTTGTAAACGTGCTGATGCTGTCCGGTAAGAAATCGGTTGCAGAAAACATCATCTACGGTGCTTTCGAGCACATCGCAGCAAAATCGGGCAAAGATCCGCTCGAAGTTTTTGCTACCGCAATCAACAACGCCAAGCCGCTGGTTGAGGTGAAATCCCGTCGCGTCGGTGGTGCAAACTACCAGGTGCCGGTCGAAGTTCGCCCAGTCCGTCGTATGGCTCTGTCCATGCGTTGGTTGCGTGAAGCTGCTAACAAGCGCAGCGAAAAATCGATGCCACAACGCCTCGGCGGTGAGCTGATGGAAGCGGCTGAAAGCCGCGGCGGCGCGATGAAAAAACGCGACGAAGTCCATCGTATGGCTGAAGCGAACAAAGCGTTCTCGCATTTCCGCTTCTAATATAAAGCCAGCTACCGCAAGGCGGCTGTCAAGCATCTGTTGTTCGAGGCCGGGCTCATTTTTGCAAAAAAATGCTGCTCGGTTTTGTCCATTCATTTAGGATTAATTATGGCCCGCAAGACCCCCATTGAGCGCTACCGCAATATCGGTATTTCCGCTCACATCGATGCAGGTAAGACGACCACGACTGAGCGCGTCCTGTTCTACACAGGCGTGAACCACAAGCTGGGCGAAGTCCATGATGGCGCTGCCACCACCGACTGGATGGCACAGGAGCAAGAGCGCGGTATCACGATTACCTCGGCTGCTGTTACGTGCTTCTGGAAAGGCATGGCAAACAACTTCCCAGCGCACCACATCAACATCATCGACACCCCAGGCCACGTTGACTTCACCATTGAAGTGGAACGTTCGATGCGCGTGTTGGATGGCGCCTGCATGGTTTACTGTGCAGTCGGCGGCGTGCAGCCACAATCGGAAACGGTATGGCGTCAGGCTAACAAGTACAAAGTGCCACGTCTGGCCTTCGTGAACAAGATGGACCGTACCGGCGCCAACTTCTTCAAGGTCTACGATCAGATGCGTTCGCGTCTGAAAGCGAACCCAGTACCTATTCAGATGCCTATCGGCGCTGAAGACGTCTTCACCGGTGTGATCGATCTGGTCAAGATGAAAGCGGTTATCTGGGACGACGCGTCGCAAGGCATGAAGTTTGAATACGGCGACATTCCTGCGCACCTGGCCGCTGATGCTGCCAAGTGGCGCGAGAACATGGTTGAAGCCGCTGCTGAAGCGTCGGAAGACCTGATGAACAAGTACCTGGAAGAAGGCGACCTGTCGGAAGCCGAGATCAAGGCTGCTCTGCGTCAGCGTACCATCGCCAGCGAAATCGTTCCAATGTTGTGCGGTACCGCCTTTAAAAACAAGGGCGTACAAGCCATGTTGGACGCGGTCATCGAGTACCTGCCATCGCCAATCGACATTCCGCCTGTCCCAGGTCTGGATGACGACGAGCAGCCAGTCGAGCGCGCAGCTGACGACAATGAGAAATTCTCGGCATTGGCGTTCAAGATCGCAACCGATCCGTTCGTCGGTCAGTTGTGCTTCATCCGTTGCTACTCGGGTACCCTGAATTCGGGCGACTCGGTGTTGAACTCCGTGAAGCAGAAGAAAGAGCGTATCGGCCGTATCGTGCAGATGCAAGCGAACGAACGCGAAGAAATCAAGGAAATGCGCGCTGGCGACATCGCCGCCGTTGTGGGTCTGAAAGACACCACCACGGGCGATACGCTTTGCGACGAAAAAGCCAGCGTGGTTCTGGAGCGCATGGTCTTCCCTGAGCCGGTGATTTCGCAGGCAGTCGAGCCAAAAACCAAGGCCGACCAGGAAAAAATGGGCCTGGCCCTGAACCGCCTGGCTGCAGAAGATCCATCGTTCCGCGTGCGTACCGATGAAGAATCGGGCCAGACCATCATCGCCGGTATGGGCGAGTTGCACCTGGACATCATCGTTGACCGCATGAAGCGCGAATTCAACGTTGAAGCGACCGTCGGCAAGCCACAAGTGGCTTACCGCGAAACGATCCGTAAAGTGTGCGAAGAGTCGGAAGGCAAATTCGTCAAGCAATCGGGTGGTCGTGGTCAATACGGTCACGTGGTTCTGAAGATCGAACCGCAAGAACCGGGCAAGGGCTTCGAATTCGTTGACGCGATCAAGGGCGGTACCGTTCCTCGCGAATACATCCCTGCAGTTGAAAAAGGTGTGCGCGACACGCTGACTTCGGGCGTGATGGCTGGCTACCCGGTCGTTGACGTGAAAGTCACGCTGTTCTTCGGTTCGTACCATGATGTTGACTCGAACGAAAATGCATTCCGCATGGCCGCTTCGATGGCATTCAAAGATGGCTGCCGCAAAGCATCGCCAGTCATCCTGGAGCCGATGATGGCCGTGGAAGTGGAAACGCCGGAAGACTACGCCGGTACCGTGATGGGCGATCTGTCGTCGCGTCGCGGCATGGTGCAAGGTATGGATGAAATTGCTGGCGGTGGCGGCAAGATCATCAAGGCCGAAGTACCTCTGTCGGAAATGTTCGGTTACGCTACATCGTTGCGTTCGTCGACCCAAGGTCGTGCGACTTACACGATGGAATTCAAGCACTATGCTGAAGCACCTAAGCATGTGACTGAAGCAATCGTAAGCTCGAAAGCTAAGTAATAGAAGTTCCGGGCCGGCTTTCACGAGAATGCCGGTCCCTACATTTAAATCATTGTTCTAAGGAAGAATAAAATGGCAAAAGGTAAATTCGAACGGACCAAGCCGCACGTCAACGTCGGCACCATCGGCCACGTCGACCACGGTAAAACCACGCTGACCGCTGCAATCGCAACGGTTCTGTCGAAGAAATTCGGCGGCGAAGCTAAAGCATACGACCAGATCGATGCAGCACCAGAAGAAAAAGCGCGCGGTATCACGATTAACACCGCCCACGTCGAGTACGAAACGGAAACGCGTCACTACGCGCACGTTGACTGCCCAGGCCACGCCGATTACATCAAAAACATGATTACCGGTGCAGCCCAGATGGACGGCGCGATCCTGGTGTGCTCCGCAGCTGACGGCCCAATGCCACAGACCCGCGAACACATCCTGCTGGCCCGCCAAGTTGGCGTTCCATACATCATCGTGTTCCTGAACAAGTGCGACCTGGTCGACGACGCAGAGCTGCTGGAACTGGTTGAAATGGAAGTGCGCGAGCTGTTGTCGAAGTACGAATTCCCAGGCGACGACCTGCCAATCATCAAAGGTTCGGCACGTATGGCGCTGGAAGGCAAAGAAGGCGAAATGGGCGTGGACGCAGTGCTGCGTCTGGCCGATGCGCTGGATGCTTACATCCCAACGCCAGAGCGCGCTGTTGACGGTGCGTTCCTGATGCCAGTGGAAGACGTGTTCTCGATCTCGGGTCGCGGTACCGTTGTGACCGGTCGTATCGAGCGCGGCATTGTTAAAGTCGGCGAAGAGATCGAAATCGTCGGTATCACCGATACCGTCAAAACGACTTGCACCGGCGTGGAAATGTTCCGCAAGCTGCTGGACCAAGGTCAAGCTGGCGACAACGTTGGTCTGCTGCTGCGCGGCACCAAGCGTGAAGACGTGCAACGTGGTCAAGTTCTGGCCAAGCCAGGCTCGATCAAGCCGCATGCGCACTTCACCGGCGAGATCTATGTTCTGTCGAAAGACGAAGGCGGCCGTCATACGCCATTCTTCAACAACTATCGTCCACAGTTCTACTTCCGCACGACGGACGTAACCGGTTCGATCGAGTTGCCAGCAGACAAAGAAATGGTCATGCCAGGCGATAACGTGTCGATCACCGTCAAGCTGATCAACCCGATCGCGATGGAAGAAGGCCTGCGCTTCGCTATCCGCGAAGGCGGCCGTACCGTCGGCGCTGGTGTTGTTGCAAAAATCATCGCTTAATTATTAAGCGAATATAAAAGAAGACGCGTCGTCGCCCGGCGCCCTTCTTTTTATTCAACTGCCGGGGTTGGCAAGCATTTTGGTGCTATCATGTCGACCCTGACGGTTGTTGCGTCAGAAATTCCCGTATGACCTCATTGCCGTGCAAACCGCGCGGTTCGTTCTTTTAAGGAAATATCATGTCGGCACCAAACCAAAAAATCCGTATCCGCCTGAAGGCTTTCGATTACAAGCTGATCGACCAGTCCGCTCTGGAAATCGTTGAGACCGCGAAGCGCACCGGCGCTGTCGTCAAAGGCCCAGTACCACTGCCTACCCGTATTCAGCGTTTCGATGTGCTGCGTTCCCCGCACGTCAACAAAACTTCGCGCGATCAGTTCGAGATCCGTACGCACCAACGCCTGATGGACATCGTTGACCCAACGGACAAAACCGTTGACGCGCTGATGAAGCTGGACCTGCCAGCTGGTGTTGATGTCGAAATCAAACTGCAATAATCGTTTTTAAGAAGGCCGGCGGGGTATCCCGCCGCCTGAGATGGGGCCGGGCCTGCTCACAATCGTGAGTGCGCCCGGCCCCATTGCTTTTGTGTCGTGCAAAACCACTTTACAGTGCCGCGCCCGCCCGATAAAGTTGCCGCATGCTCAACGCCCTCGATACCCACCTGCTCAATGCAACTCCCCGTCAGCGCCTGCGCGGCTGGCCGCGCTTCCTGACCGAATTTTTGTATTTCGGCATCAAGGAGGCGAGGTCATGCCTGTTTGTGGGACTGTTTTTTGCTGCCGTGTTCCTGGTGCCGCGCGCCGGCCTGTTCGGCCTGCCGCGCTATGACGTGCTGCTGCTGGTAGCGCTGGCGATCCAGGGCGCGATGGTCTGGAGCGGGCTGGAAACGTGGGATGAATTGAAAGCCATCTGCCTGTTTCATGCGGTCGGCTTCGCGCTGGAGGTGTTCAAGGTGTCGGGGACGATACAGTCGTGGAGCTATCCCGACTTTGCCTACACCAAGGTGTTTGGCGTTCCCCTGTTTTCCGGCTTCATGTATGCGGCCGTGGGCAGCTACATCATCCAGACCTGGCGCCTGCTCGACATGCGGATCCGCCACCATCCACCGTACTGGATGGCGGTGCTGATCGCGCTGCTGATCTACGCTAACTTCTTTACCCACCACTACATCGGCGACTATCGCTGGTACCTGGCCGCCTGTGCGCTGGGCTTGTATGCGCGCACCACCGTGGTGTTCCGCCCGCTCGACCGCGACCGCAGCATGCCCCTGCTGCTCGGTTTCGTGCTGGTCGGCTTCTTCATCTGGCTGGCCGAAAACATCAGCACCTTCTGGGGCGTGTGGCGCTATCCGAACCAGCTTGGCGCGTGGTCGGTGGTGCACGTCAGCAAATGGAGCTCATGGTCGCTGCTGGTGGTGATGACGTTCACCATCGTGGCCCACCTCAAGCACATCAAGGCCAGCATCCACGTGGCCCAGCCTTAGGCCCGGCGCAGGCAGTCGCTTATTACAGGCTGGCCGCCACCGCCTCGAAGCGCGCGCCCAGCGCTGCTTGCGGGCCGCCTTGCAGCTGTTTGGCGTACTGGCGCAGCACTTCCGCCGAATACGTGCGCGAGCCGGGCGACAGCTTCGGCAGCAGCGGCAGCACGCGTTCCAGATAGCCCGTGCCTTCCTGCCATTTGCCTTGCGCGGCCAGGGCCGACGCCAGTTCCACCATGCGGCGGCCGACGCGCGCATCGCTGCGCGGCTGCGCCGCTTCCTCCGTGGCCAGGGCTTGCCGGTACAGTTGCTCCGCTTCGGCATTCTTGCCCTGCAAGCGCTTGATGCGGCCCAGGTTGGACTGCCGCTGCGAGACGATGTCCGCGCCGGCCCCGGCCTGCTCGGCGCTGCGCAGCGCCTGTACGCAAGCCAGTTCCGCTTCGCCAAACTGGCCTTTGCGTTCGGCCGCGTTACAGGCATCTTGTTGTGCGTTGGAGGTGGCGAGTGTCGCTGGCGCCGTGCAGGCGGCCAGCAGGCTGACAGCGCATAGCAGGCTGATGGTATGGGTCTTCATAGTCTCCTCGGACGGGTGTCAAACACGGTGTATCGGCGGAGTCATGCCGTAATAAATATACTCCAAGTTTTTTGGGGCGGGTGGCTTTTCGCCGGCCGCGCGATTGACGCCGCTTGCATGCTTCAGTGATACTCCGGGATTGTCCACTAATGCGTGCCGCCGCCATGTCCAAGACTGTCCTGATCGTGGAAGATGAACAGGCGATTGCCGACAGCATCGCCTATGCCCTGCGCACGGACGGCTTTACGCCGCGCCATGTGATGTTGGGCGAGCACGCCCTGGCCGCGCTGCGCCCCATGTCCGGCGAAGACGCGCAGACGCCTGTTCTCGTGGTGCTCGACGTGGGCTTGCCTGACATGAGCGGGCTGGAAGTATGCCGCCGGCTGCGCCAGTTTTCCGAAGTGCCGGTGATCTTCCTGACGGCCCGCAGCGACGAGATCGACCGTATCGTCGGCCTGGAAATCGGCGCCGACGATTACGTCACCAAACCGTTTTCGCCGCGCGAACTGGTGGCGCGCATCCGCGTCATCCTGCGCCGCGCAGGCGTCGCCCAGGCGCCGCGCGAGGCGGGCATGACGATAGCTGCGCCTGTCGTCGCGACCGCGCCGGCGCGCTTCGAGTTGCGCGCGCTCGAGGCGCGGGTACTGTTTCACGGCCAGCCGCTGGACCTGACCCGCTATGAATACCTGTTGCTGAAAACCCTGCTCGCGCATCCGGGCCATGTGCTGTCGCGCGCGCAGCTGATGGAGCGCGTTTGGAGCGGGGCGCCCGACACGCTCGAGCGCACGGTCGATGCGCACGTCAAATCGCTGCGCGCCAAACTGCGCGCCGTCGATGCGCAGGCCGACCCCATCCACACCCACCGTGGCCTCGGCTACAGCCTGGCCGGCGCATGAAGATCGGCCTGCGCATCCTGCTCGGCTACTTCCTGATCGTCGGGCTGGCCGCGTGGTTCCTGCTGAATGTCTTCATGGAGCAGGTCAAGCCGGGCGTGCGCTCGACCCTGGAAGACACCCTGGTCGACACCTCGCAGCTGCTGGCCAGCCTGGTGGCGCCCGACGTGAAGGCGGGCACGCTGGCGCAGTCGCCCGTGGCCGCGCGCATGCAGGATTACGCGCGCCATGGCGTGGACGTCAATATCAATGGCGTGCGCAAGCGCACGCTCGATTACCGCATCACCATCACGGACCGGCACGGCATCGTGCTGTTCGACTCCAGCGGGCGCGACGTGGGGCGCGACTATTCGCGCTGGAATGACGTGTATTTGACCTTGCAGGGCAAGTATGGCGCGCGCAGCACGCGCAGCCGGCCTGACGACGAGATGTCGACGGTGATGCACGTGGCCGCGCCGATTCGCGACGGCAATGAGGTCATCGGCGTGCTGACGGTGGCCAAGCCGAACGCCAGCGTACAAGCGTTTGTCGAGCGCAGCCAGCGCAAGATCCTGCAGCGCGGCGCCGTGCTGTTGCTGCTGTCGCTGCTGATCGGCCTGGCGTTCGCGTGGTGGCTGCACCATGCGCTGGGCAAGCTGATGACCTATATCGGCGATGTGGAAGCGGGGCGCAAGGTGGCGCTGCCGGCGCTGGGTACGAACGAGATCGGTACCCTGGGACGGGCGCTGGAGGCGATGCGCACGCGTCTGGAAGGCAAGGAATACGTGGAGCAGCTGATGCATACGCTGACGCATGAATTGAGAAGCCCGATCGCCGCCATCCAGGCCTCGGCCGAGCTGCTGCAGGAAGACATGCCGCCGGCCGAGCGGCGCCGGTTCCTTGCCAGTATCCTCGAGCAGAACGCGCGCCAGCGGCAATTGATCGACAAGCTGCTGGCCCTCGTGCGTGTGGAGAAGCAGCAGCGCCTCGACCACCCCGAGCGCATCGCGCTGGGGCCCCTGCTCGCGCAAGTGGCGCAGGATGCGGCCGCCACGCTGGCGGCGCGCGGCGTGCGCCTGCAGCTTCAGGCGGACGAGGCGAGTGTGGCCGGGGACGCACTGCTGCTGCGCCAGGCGCTGGGCAATCTGCTCGATAACGCGGCCGGCTTTGCGCCGCCGGGCAGCTGCATCGACGTGACGGCGCATCGCCGGGGCGCGCACGTGGAAATCGCCGTGCGCGACCGCGGCGCAGGCATCCCCGCGTATGCGCTGGAGCGCGTCTTCGAGCGTTTCTACTCCCTGCCGCGCCCGAGCACCGGCAAGAGCACGGGCCTGGGCCTGCCCTTCGTGCGCGAGGTCGCTTCCTTGCACGGCGGCACGGTCGAGGTGCTCAATCATGCGGACGGTGGCGCCTGCGCGCGCCTGTGCCTGCCGCTGGCCTAGCACACTCTTAGCGCACTTTATTTGCCCGCTTCACACGGACTGCATCGTCAGCGCATACAGCTTTTTTACACTGGCCGCCTTACTTCAAGGATGCGCCATGCAAAAAACTCTGTTAGTCAAAGCGTTGATCGTGTTCGGCCTGATGCTGATAATCGGCCTGCCTTTGCTGATGATTCAGGAAACGATCAAGGAGCGGATGGAATTCCGCCAGGAAGCCGTTAACAGCATCGCCGCCGATTCGGTGCGCGAACAAACCATCATCGGCCCCATCCTGGTGATTCCCTACACGGAGCAGTATGAAGAGCGCGTGGAGGTGGCCAAGGGCGATGACAAGGAAGCGAAATCGGCGGTGCGCACGGAGTTGTTGCGCCGCACGGTGCAGCGCCGTCTGCTTGTCTACCCGAACAATTTACTGCTCAACGGTAACATCGACACGGACCGCCGCTACCGCGGCATCCACCAGGTGCTGGTCTACAGCGGCCAGCACGCGTTCAAGGGCGACTTCACGGTGCCGGCCGGCAGCCAGCTGCCGCGCAAGTCGCCGGATTCGCGCGTGACCCTGGGTGCGCCGTTCGTGGCCCTGTCCATCGAGGACGTGCGCGGTATCCGTAATATTCCGAAAATCGACTGGGGCGGCCAGAAGATCGAGTTCGAGCAGGGCACCGACCTGTTTGCCTTCCGCAGCGGCCTGCATGCGCCGCTGGCCGCCATGCCTTTGACGGCACCGCAGCAGGTGCATTTCAGTTTTGATCTGGGCCTCGACGGCATCGAACGCCAGCACTTCGTGCCAGTGGCGAAAAACAGTCAGATCAGCATCAAGTCGAACTGGCCGCATCCGCAGTTTGGCGGGCGCTTCCTGCCGTCGCCGAAATTCCGCCAGATCAACGCCGATGGCTTTCAGGTCGAGTGGAGCATCTCCTCGCTGGCCACCAATGCGCAAACGCAGCTGAGCACGATCGAGGGCGAGTTCAAGGTGCCCGACAGTGCGCCGCTGGGCCAGATCGACCGCTTCAGCGTGGGCTTCATCGAGCCGGTGAACGTGTATTCGCAATCGGACCGGGCCACCAAATATGGCTTGCTGTTCGTGGCACTGACCTTTGCCGCCTTCTTCATCTTTGAAATCCTGAAAAGCCTGCCGATCCACCCGGTGCAGTATCTGCTGGTGGGCCTGTCGCTGGTGATCTTTTTCCTGCTGCTGGTGGGCCTGGCGGAACACATCGCCTTCCTGACCGCCTATCTGATCGCCAGCGCCGCCTGTATCGTGCTGACCAGCTTTTATCTGGTGCACGTGCTGCACAACGCCTGGCGCGGGATCGGCTTCGGCGTGGGGCTGACCATGCTGTATGGCGCCCTGTATGGCTTGCTGAGCTCGGAAAACAATGCGCTGGTGATGGGCAGCATCCTGCTGTTTGCCGTGCTGGCCGCCATCATGGTGGCGACGCGCAAGGTGGACTGGTATCAGATTGGCAAAGGAGCGCCGCAAGAGTAAGACTTACCTGGGCGCCATGCGCCACCTTGCAGCCAGCTCGGACAGTGATATGCCCGGGCTGGCTTTTGCATTTTGCGCGGGGAAAGAACTGCAGCATTAATTGGTAGTTGGTTGGTATTATTTACGGTATGCTATTGGTGTTACTTTTTAGGTAATGGCGGGCGCCGTGGCGTCTGCCCGGGGCGGTGCGAGGATGGCGTGGCGTCCTGGTTGTTTGTCCATCCGATAAAACGGAGATGCAATATGATCAAGAAGACGATGGTTTTTCTGTTTGCGTTGGGCCTGAGCGCCTCGTACGCGTTTGCCGCCGGCGACGTCACGCAGTGCTATAGCGAGTGCGGGCAAAAAGTGGCGAATTGCCGGGCGCACCTCGGCGGCAGCCCGATCTGCGAGGACCTGTACGAACATTGCCTGATCAACTGCCAGCAATAAGCTTTTCCGGGCGCCACGCCCAGGATGAGTGGAGCAGGGCGCGCATGCCATGGCGCGCCCTGTGTGTTTCTGCCATTGCCCGCAAGGGCGCATGCCGCCGTGCTTTGCGCCTGTTAAATTGCCTCGCGGCAGCGTTTTTCAGGGGCGCCGACAACTCCCGCAGGGGCGTCGCGCAACACTTTGACATACCTCGTGTTAACTTGTTGCGTCAAGGGTTTTTGTGCTATATACTAGCCGGCTTCGGTATGGATTCGTCTTTTTTGAGTCCTACGTTACTTTGTAGTTAAACAAGCCCCGCCCAATCGCAGGTGGGAATGGAGAAAAAATGAGCCTAGGCCTTCTCGGTCGCAAGGTTGGTATGATGCGCATTTTCACGGATGAAGGGGATTCGATCCCGGTCACCGTGTTGGACGTATCGAACAACCGTGTTGCGCAAATCAAAACCCCTGAAACAGATGGCTACTCCGCTGTTCAGGTCGCATTCGGTCAACGTCGCGCTTCCCGCGTGACCAAAGCTGTTGCTGGTCATCACGCTAAAGCTGGCGTTGAAGCCGGTACTCTGTTGAAAGAGTTCCGTGTCGATGCTGCTAAAGCCGCTGAACTGAAAGCTGGCGATGTTGTCGCTGCTTCCCTGTTCGAAGTCGGTCAAAAGATCGACGTGCAAGGCGTTACCATCGGTAAAGGCTATGCAGGCGTTATCAAACGTTACCACTTCGCTTCTGGCCGTGCAACGCACGGTAACTCGCGTTCGCACAACGTTCCAGGTTCCATCGGTATGGCACAAGATCCAGGTCGCGTTTTCCCTGGTAAGCGCATGACCGGTCATCTGGGTGACGTTAACCGTACGATCCAGAACCTCGTGATCGCCCGTATCGATGCCGACCGTCAGCTGCTGCTGGTCAAAGGCGCGATTCCAGGTGCGAAAAATGGCCAGGTAGTTGTCTCGCCAGCCATCAAAACCAAAGCCAAGAAGGGAGCTTAAACGATGGAACTCAAGCTTCTGAATGCGCAAGGTCAAGCCGCCTCGAACGTTGCTGCAGCCGATACGATTTTCGGCCGTGACTACAATGAAGCGCTGATCCACCAAGTCGTCATCGCTTATCAAGCGAATGCACGTAGTGGTAACCGCAAGCAAAAAGACCGTGAAGAAGTTCACCACACGACGAAAAAGCCATGGCGCCAAAAAGGTACCGGCCGCGCTCGTGCTGGTATGTCGTCGTCGCCACTGTGGCGCGGCGGTGGTCGGATTTTCCCGAACTCGCCTGACGAAAACTTCACCCACAAAGTGAACAAAAAGATGTATCGCGCAGGTATCTGCTCGATCCTGTCGCAGCTGGCTCGCGAAGAGCGCCTGATCGTCATCGACGATCTGACGATCGACGCGCCAAAAACCAAGCTGCTGTCGCAAAAATTGAACGGCCTGGGCTTTGATTCGGTTCTGATCATCACCGACGTTCTGAACGAAAACCTGGAACTGGCATCGCGCAACCTGCCTAACGTACTCGTCGTTGAGCCACGTCACGCAGACCCGATGTCCCTGGTGTTCTACAAGAAGATCCTGGTCACCAAAGCTGCATTGGCCAAGATTGAGGAGATGCTGGCATGAGCGCGATTTTGAAACATAGCGAAGAACGCTTGATGAAGGTGCTGTTGGCGCCCGTGATTTCCGAAAAGGCCACCATGGTCGCGGAAAAGAACGAGCAAATTGTATTCCGCGTACTGCCGGATGCAACCAAGCCTGAAATCAAGGCAGCGGTCGAACTGCTGTTCAAGGTTGAAGTTCTGTCCGTGCAAACTGCAAACCGCGAAGGTAAGCAAAAGCGCACCGGCAAGTTCAACGGTCGTCGTAACCATACCAAGCGTGCTTTCGTGTGCCTGAAGCCTGGCCAGGAAATCAACTTCTCCGAGGAGGCTGCATAATGGCACTCGTTAAGATGAAACCAACCTCGCCAGGCCGTCGCGGCATGGTGAAGGTGGTGAATGCCGACCTGTACAAAGGTCGTCCGTTCGCTGCCCTGGTTGAAAAGAAATCCAAGACCGCTGGTCGTAACAACAACGGTCACATCACCACCCGTCATATCGGTGGTGGTCATAAGCAACACTACCGCTTGATCGACTTCAAGCGCACCAAAGATGGTATTCCAGCGAAAGTGGAGCGTATCGAATACGATCCAAACCGCACCGCGAATATCGCTCTGTTGTGCTACGCCGACGGCGAACGTCACTACATCATCGCAACCAAAGGCATGGCCGTTGGCGACAGCGTGATGAACGGTTCGGAAGCACCGATCAAATCGGGTAACTGCTTGCCAATCCGTAACATCCCAGTCGGTACCGTGATGCATTGCGTCGAAATGCTGCCAGGTAAAGGTGCCCAAATGGCACGTACCGCCGGCGCTGGCGTTGTGCTGATGGCACGTGAAGGTACCTACGCTCAAGTGCGTCTGCGCTCGGGTGAAGTACGTCGCGTGCACATCGAGTGCCGTGCAACGGTTGGTGAAGTCGGCAATGCCGAGCATAGCCTGCGTAAAATCGGTAAAGCTGGTGCGATGCGCTGGCGCGGTGTTCGTCCTACCGTTCGCGGTGTGGTCATGAACCCGGTCGATCACCCGCACGGTGGTGGTGAAGGTAAAACAGCAGCTGGTCGTCATCCAGTTTCGCCATGGGGCCAACAGACCAAGGGTAAGAAGACACGCAGCAACAAGCGTACTACTTCCATGATCGTCTCGCGCCGCGGCAAGAAATAAGGGGTAGCACATGACACGTTCATTGAAAAAAGGGCCGTTCTGTGACGCCCACCTGGTGAAAAAAGTTGAAGCCGCGCAAGCAGCCAAAGACAAAAAGCCAATCAAAACCTGGTCGCGTCGTTCGACAATCATGCCTGACTTCATCGGCCTGACGATCGCGGTTCATAACGGCAAGCTGCACGTGCCGGTTTATGTTTCCGAAAACATGGTTGGTCACAAGCTCGGCGAATTCGCACTGACCCGTACGTTCAAGGGCCATGCAGCTGACAAAAAGGCTAAGAAATAATGGAAACTAAAGCTATCCTCAAAGGTGTGCGCCTGTCGGACCAAAAGGGCCGCCTGGTTGCTGACCTGATCCGTGGCAAGAAAGTTGACGCTGCACTCAACATCTTGCAATTCAGCCCGAAAAAAGGTGCTGCGATCATCAAACGCGTTCTGGAATCCGCTATTGCGAATGCCGAGCACAATGATGGCGCGGACATCGACGAATTGTTCGTGAAAACGATCTACGTCGAAAAGGGCCCGGTCCTGAAGCGCTTCACCGCGCGTGCAAAAGGCCGTGGCGACCGTATTTCGAAACAATCCTGTCACGTTTACGTGACTGTCGGTAACTAAGGAGCCACGATGGGTCAGAAAATTCATCCAACCGGTTTCCGTCTGGCGGTCACCCGTAACTGGGCTTCGCGCTGGTATGCAGGCAACGGTAATTTCGCTGCCATGCTGAACGAAGACTTGAAAGCACGTGCTTACCTGAAAAAGAAACTGAAGAACGCTTCCGTTGGCCGCATCGTTATCGAGCGCCCAGCCAAGAACGCGCGCTTCACGATCTACAGCTCGCGTCCAGGCGTGGTCATTGGTAAAAAAGGCGAAGACATCGAAGTATTGAAGTCCGCGCTGACCAAGATCATGGGCGTGCCTGTTCACGTGAACATCGAAGAAATTCGCAAGCCAGAAATCGACTCGCAACTGATCGCCGATTCGATCGCTCAGCAGCTGGAAAAACGGATCATGTTCCGCCGCGCCATGAAGCGTGCAATGCAAAATGCAATGCGCCTGGGTGCTCTCGGTATCAAGATCATGTCGTCCGGCCGTCTGAACGGTATCGAAATCGCGCGTAAAGAGTGGTACCGCGAAGGCCGCGTGCCTCTGCATACCCTGCGCGCCGATATCGACTACGGTACCAGCGAAGCGTCGACCACCTACGGCATCATCGGTGTCAAGGTGTGGGTATACAAGGGTGACCGCGCGCCTAACGGCGATGCACCAGTCATCGATACCCCAGCTGACGAGAAGAAAAGCCGCGGCCCACGCCGTGACGATGGCAAGCCAGCTGGCCGTCCACGTCCAGCCGGTGCCGGTGCGAAACCATCCACAGCACCAGGTGCACGTGTGCGTACCGCCGCTAAACCGGCCGCCGCAGCAGCACCAGCTGAGAAAGCAGGAGAATAATCATGCTGCAACCAGCACGCAGAAAGTATCGTAAAGAGCAGAAAGGCCGTAACACCGGTATTTCGCACAGCCGCGGCACCGCCGTGTCGTTTGGCGAATTCGGTCTGAAGGCAGTTGCGCGCGGTCGTATCACTGCGCGTCAAATTGAAGCGGCGCGTCGTGCAATGACGCGTCACATCAAGCGCGGTGGCCGTATCTGGATCCGTATTTTCCCGGACAAACCGATTTCGAACAAACCGGCTGAAGTCCGTATGGGTAACGGTAAAGGTAATCCTGAGTACTACGTCGCTGAAATTCAGCCAGGCAAAGTACTGTACGAAATGGATGGCGTTGATGAAGCGCTGGCACGGGAAGCATTCCGTCTTGCCGCCGCTAAACTGCCACTGGCGACGACGTTTGTCATCCGCCAAGTCGGCCAATAATTGGAGTTGTATATGAAAGCATCTGAACTCCGCGGCAAGGACCAGCCAGCTCTGCAAAAAGAGCTGAATGACCTGTTGAAGGCACAGTTCGGCCTGCGCATGCAAATCGCTACGCAGCAGCTGAGCAACACTTCGCAGCTCAAGAAGGTACGCCGCGATATCGCGCGTGTGAAGACGGTAATGAATCTGAAGGAAGCCAAATGAACGAACCAGTGAAACAGTCGCTCAAGCGCACGCTGATCGGTAAAGTGGTTTCGGACAAGATGGACAAGACCGTTACCGTTCTGATCGAGCGCCACGTAAAACATCCTTTGTATGGCAAGATCATCATGCGCTCGAACAAGTATCACGCGCATGACGAGACCAACCAAGTCAAGGCCGGTGACACGGTCGAGATCCAGGAAGGTCGCCCGATCTCCAAAACGAAGGCATGGACGGTGACACGTGTGGTTCAAGCCGCACCAACCGTTTAAATAAAAACCACCGTTTCGGCGGTGGCTTTTAATTAGTACTTGCAGGCCCGCAAATTGTATGTAATACTTGCGGGCTTCGTTCATGTAACGCCGCAAAGTGTCTGGCCACAGACAGTAGCATTCGCGGTCAGTTGATGTATGAAGGTCATGCACCCAAACAGTGAAGCCCAGCAGGGCGGCTCTGGCGGGACCAAGACTGACCGTGGGTCTACATTGTGTGGATTCTTCGGCTTAAGTTGGGAAAGAGAATACTATGATTCAAACTGAAAGCCGGCTCGAAGTGGCTGACAATACCGGTGCCAAAGAAGTAATGTGCATCAAGGTATTGGGCGGCTCCAAGCGCCGTTATGCTGGCATTGGCGATGTGATCAAGGTAACCGTTAAGGTTGCTGCGCCACGTGGCCGTGTCAAAAAAGGTGAAATTTATAACGCCGTGGTTGTGCGCACCGCTAAAGGTGTTCGCCGCCAAGACGGTTCCCTGGTGAAGTTCGACGGCAATGCCGCCGTTCTGTTGAACGCCAAGCTGGAACCGATCGGTACCCGTATTTTTGGACCTGTCACGCGCGAACTGCGCACTGAGAAGTTCATGAAAATCGTGTCCCTGGCACCGGAAGTCCTGTAAGGAGTCGTAATGGATAAGATTCGTAAAAACGACGAAGTCATCGTTCTGACCGGGAAAGACAAGGGCAAACGTGGTGTGGTACAGCAGCGTATCGATGCTGAACATATCGTGGTTGACGGCATTAACATCGCTAAAAAAGCGACTAAGCCAAACCCGATGACTGGCGTAACTGGTGGTATCGTCGATAAGACCATGCCAATTCACGTGTCCAACGTTGCATTGTTTAATGCAGCGACTGGCAAGGCAGATCGCGTGGGTTTCAAAGAAGTGGACGGCAAGAAAGTTCGCATCTTTAAATCCTCCGGCGAAGTAGTGAAGGCTTAAGAAATCATGGCACGTCTCCAAGAATTCTATAAAGAAAAAGTCGTTGCCGACCTGACCAGCAAGTTTGGTTACAAGTCGGTAATGGAAGTTCCACGCCTGACCAAGATCACCCTGAACATGGGTGTTGGTGAGGCTATCGCGGATAAAAAAGTTCTCGAGCACGCAGTTGCTGACTTGACCAAGATCGCCGGCCAGAAGCCAGTGACCACCAAGTCCCGCAAAGCGATCGCAGGCTTCAAAATCCGTGAAGGTTACCCGATCGGTACGATGGTCACCCTGCGCGGCGCTCGCATGTACGAGTTCCTGGATCGCTTCATTACCGTGGCTCTGCCGCGCGTACGCGATTTCCGTGGTGTGAACGGCCGTGCATTTGATGGTCGTGGCAACTACAACATCGGTGTCAAGGAACAGATCATTTTCCCTGAAATCGAATACGACAAGATTGACGCGTTGCGCGGTATGAATATCAGCATCACGACAACCGCTAAGACCGATGACGAAGCCAAAGCTTTGCTCGCCGCCTTTAAATTCCCTTTCAGGAACTGATCATGGCCAAACTGTCACTGATTAATCGTGAGATCAAGCGTGCTGACCTGGTGGCGAAATTCGCCCCTAAGCGCGAAGCTCTCAAGGCCATCGTCGATGACCAATCGAAATCGGAAGAAGAGCGCTACGAAGCTCGCCTGAAACTGCAGGCGCTGCCACGTAACTCGAACCCGACGCGTCAACGTAACCGTTGCGCCATCACTGGTCGTCCGCGCGGCACATTCCGTAAATTCGGTCTGGGTCGTATCAAGCTCCGTGAATTCGCCATGCGTGGTGAAATTCCGGGTATGACAAAAGCAAGCTGGTAATAGGAGAATATGCAATGAGTATGAGCGATCCTATCGCCGATATGCTGACCCGCATTCGCAATGCACAAGGCGTGCAAAAGACGACCGTGGCCATGCCATCGTCGAAAGTCAAAATTGCGATTGCCAGCGTCCTGAAGGACGAGGGTTACATTGAAGATTTCGCTGTTGCCGAAGCTGGTGGCAAAGCGGAACTGAAAATCGGTTTGAAGTATTATGTTGGCCGTCCCGTCATTGAGCGCTTGGAGCGCGTGTCCCGTCCGGGTCTGCGCGTCTACAAGGGTAAAGACGAGATCCCTGTTGTGATGAATGGCTTGGGTGTGGCGATCGTGTCGACTCCGCAAGGCGTCATGACTGACCGCAAAGCACGCGCTACCGGTGTCGGCGGCGAAGTTATTTGCTACGTGGCTTAAGGAGTTACACATGTCTCGAGTAGCTAAAATGCCTATCGTAGTGCCAGCTGGCGCCGAAGTCGCCATCTCCGCACAAGCGATCACCGTAAAAGGCCCGCTGGGCGTACTTTCCCAGGCCCTCACCGGCCAGGTCAAAGTGGAAAACAATGCAGGAACCCTGAGTTTCGACGTGGCGAACGACAGCCGCGAAGCCAATGCCATGTCCGGCACGCTGCGCGCACTGGTCAACAACATGGTTGTTGGCGTCACCAAGGGTTTCGAGAAAAAGCTGAACCTGGTAGGCGTGGGTTACAAGGCGCAAGCTCAAGGCGACAAGCTGAATCTGTCCCTGGGTTTCTCGCACCCTGTAGTGCATGACATGCCAGCTGGCGTTACCTGCGCAACACCAACCCCGACCGAGATCCTGATTAAAGGTATCGACCGTCAACAGGTTGGCCAGGTAGCCGCTGAAGTTCGTGCTTACCGCTCCCCTGAGCCTTACAAGGGCAAGGGCGTTCGCTATGCGGACGAAGTGGTTAAGCTTAAAGAAACCAAGAAGAAGTAATTAGGGGCTGACGATGGATAAGAAAGAATCACGGCTTCGCCGCGGACGCCAAACCCGCATCAAGATTGCGGAATTGAAAGTAAATCGCTTGTCGGTGCATCGCACCAACCTGCACATTTACGCCAACCTGATCAGCCCGGACGCTAAAGTCCTGGTTTCGGCCTCGACGGCTGAAGCGGAAGTTCGCGCTGAACTGGCAGGCCAATCCGGCAAAGGCGGCAATGCCGCTGCTGCAGCCTTGATCGGCAAGCGCGTCGCTGAAAAAGCGTTGAAAGCAGGGATTACCGAAGTTGCGTTTGACCGCTCCGGTTTTCGTTACCACGGCCGTGTGAAAGCGTTGGCAGAAGCCGCACGCGAAGCCGGTCTGAAGTTCTAAGGATCAATCATGGCAAAAATGCAAGCAAAAATGCAAAGCGACAAGCCGGATGATGGCATGCGCGAAAAAATGATCGCGATCAACCGCGTGACCAAAGTGGTCAAGGGTGGTCGTATCATGGGTTTCGCCGCGCTGACCGTAGTTGGTGATGGCGATGGCCGCGTCGGCATGGGCAAGGGCAAATCGAAAGAAGTGCCAGTTGGCGTGCAGAAGGCAATGGAAGAAGCCCGTCGCAACCTGATCAAAGTACCGCTCAAAAACGGTACCTTGCATCACACGGTTGTTGGTCGTCACGGCGCCTCCAAGGTCCTGATGAACCCGGCTAAGCCTGGTACTGGCGTTATCGCTGGTGGCGCAATGCGCGCTATCTTCGAAGTGATGGGCGTGACGGACGTGGTGGCGAAATCCACCGGTTCGAACAACCCATACAACCTGGTACGCGCTACGCTGGACGGCCTGTCGAAAATGAGCACTGCTTCCGATATCGCTGCCAAACGCGGCAAGTCGGTCGAAGACATTCTGGCTTAAGGTGGACAAAATGACAAACACAGTCAAAGTGCAATTGGTCAAGGGCTTGATCGGTACGCGCGAATCGCATCGCGCTACCGTGCGCGGTCTGGGTCTGCGTCGTGTAAATTCGGTTTCCGAATTGCAAGACACCCCATCCGTACGCGGCATGATCAATAAAGTATCGTATCTCGTTAAAGTTGTCGGGTAAGCCTTCGGGCTTACACGAACGGAGCAAATCATGGAATTGAATACTATTGCACCAGCCGAAGGCGCTAAGCACTACAAGCGTCGCGTCGGTCGCGGTATCGGCTCCGGCCTGGGTAAAACCTCGGGTCGTGGTCACAAAGGTCAGAAATCGCGTTCGGGCGGCTTTCATAAAGTCGGTTTCGAAGGCGGTCAGATGCCTCTGCAACGCCGTCTGCCTAAGCGCGGTTTCAAATCGATGCACGCAACCTTCAAAGCTGAAGTGCGCCTGTCCGATCTGAACAACCTGGCTGTTGGCGATGTCGACATTCTGGTCTTGAAGCAAGCTGGCGTTCTGGGCGTGTTGGCCCGTGACGTGCGCGTGATCTTGTCCGGCGAAATCACCAAAGCGGTGAATTTGAAGGGCTTGAAAGTGTCCGCTGGCGCGAAAGCAGCCATCGAAGCAGCCGGCGGCTCGGTAGCCTGAGTTGACCGCTAACAGCTTGATCGGAGCGAAAATTGGCGACTAATCCACAACTTGCTAAAAGTGCAGCGGCCGGTTTCCCTTGGGGACGGCTCTGGTTTTTGCTTGGCGCATTGGTGGTTTATCGTATCGGTGCTCACGTCCCGGTTCCCGGGATTGACCCGACACAATTAGCCTCGCTGTTCAAGGAGCACGAAGGCGGCGTCCTGGGCATGTTCAACATGTTCTCGGGCGGTGCCTTGTCTCGTTTTACAGTGTTTGCGCTGGGTATCATGCCTTATATCTCGGCCTCGATCATCATGCAATTGCTGTCGATCGTGTCACCGCAGATGGAAGCGTTGAAAAAAGAAGGCGAAGCAGGTCGTCGCAAGATCACCCAGTACACCCGGTATTTCACGGTTGCCCTGGCACTGTTCCAAGCGTTAGGCATTGCAGTCGCACTGGAGTCGCAAGCTGGTCTGGTGTTGGAACCTGGTCTTGCATTCCGCTTCGTGACGGTCGTCACTTTGTTGACCGGAACAATGTTTTTGATGTGGTTGGGTGAGCAAATTACCGAGCGTGGCTTGGGGAATGGCATCTCGATCATCATTTTTGCCGGGATTGCAGCAGGTCTGCCGTCGGCGTTGGGTGGCTTGTTCACTCAGGTGTCGAATGGTTCGATCGGCAGCTTCAGCGCGATTTTCATCGTGATCCTGGTAGCACTGGTAACGTACTTCGTTGTATTCGTCGAACGTGGTCAGCGCAAAATATTGGTCAATTACGCGAAGCGCCAGGTAGGCAACAAGATTTATGGCGGTCAAACCAGCCATTTGCCGTTGAAGCTGAACATGGCCGGCGTGATCCCGCCGATCTTTGCTTCTTCGATCATCTTGTTCCCGGCCACTATCGTGGACTGGTTTTCGAAGGGCGCCGACAACGCTAACCCTGCGGTGCGGTTCTTGAAAGATTTGGCAGCATCGATGGGGCCTGGTGAGCCTATCCATGCGCTGTTGTACGCAGTGGCGATCGTGTTTTTCTGTTTCTTCTATACAGCGCTGGTGTTTAACAGCAAGGAAACAGCGGATAACTTGAAGAAAAGCGGTGCGTTCATTCCCGGGATCCGTCCAGGCGAACAGACAGCTCGTTACATCGACAAGATCCTGACACGCTTGACACTTGCCGGCGCAGTCTACATCACCCTGGTGTGTTTATTGCCGGAATTTATGCAAGCCCAGTGGAAAGTACCATTCTATTTCGGCGGTACTTCTTTATTGATTATTGTAGTTGTCACCATGGATTTCATGGCGCAAGTACAGAACTACGTGATGTCGCAGCAATATGATTCGCTGCTGCGCAAAGCAAATTTCAAGGGCGGAATTCCGACGCGTTAAGCGCGGTAAACATACCGAATGGCAAAAGACGACGTCATACAGATGCAGGGCGAGATTCTTGAGAATCTCCCAAATGCAACATTTCGAGTGAAGCTGGAGAACGGACACGTGGTGCTCGGGCATATTTCAGGTAAAATGCGGATGAACTATATTCGCATTCTCCCTGGAGACAAGGTGACGGTGGAGTTAACGCCGTACGACCTGAGCCGAGCCCGCATTGTGTTCCGTACCAAGTAACACACTGAATCAAACCAAAGAAGCGAAAGAAAGAGCCCCAAAATGAAAGTTCTCGCATCAGTCAAGCGGATCTGCCGCAACTGCAAGATCATCAAGCGCAAAGGCGTAGTCCGCGTAATCTGCGTGGAACCACGTCACAAGCAGCGTCAAGGTTAATCGAGGAATAACAAATGGCACGTATTGCAGGGGTTAATATCCCAAATCATCAGCATACCGTTATCGGCCTGACGGCCATCTACGGTGTGGGCCGTCCACGCGCAGAGAAAATCTGTGCATCGACCGGTGTAGCAACCAACAAAAAGATCAAAGATCTGGATGACAGCGAACTGGAAAAGCTGCGCGATGAAGTAGGTAAATTCATCGTCGAAGGCGATCTGCGTCGTGAACTGTCCATGAACATCAAGCGTTTGATGGATCTGGGTTGCTACCGCGGCATGCGTCATCGTAAGGGTCTGCCTTGCCGTGGCCAGCGTACGCGTACGAACGCACGTACCCGCAAGGGACCGCGTAAAGCCGCTCAATCGCTGAAAAAATAATCCGCTAGGGAATAATTATGGCTAAGTCGCAAAATAACGCCGCATCAGCACGCGTGCGTAAAAAAGTTAAAAAGAACGTCGCTGAAGGCATCGCACATGTCCACGCATCGTTCAATAACACCATCATTACCATCACCGATCGTCAAGGCAATGCCTTGTCGTGGGCTACCTCCGGCGGTGCAGGCTTCAAGGGTTCGCGTAAATCGACCCCGTTCGCAGCGCAGGTCGCCGCGGAAGCCGCTGGTAAAGTGGCTGTTGAGTGTGGCGTCAAGAACCTGGAAGTACGTATCAAGGGCCCGGGTCCTGGTCGTGAATCCGCCGTTCGCGCGCTGAACAACCTGGGTATCAAGATCACCGAGATCCAGGACGTGACGCCGGTACCGCACAACGGTTGCCGTCCACCGAAACGTCGTCGTATCTAAGATAGTGTTGCAGAGGGCGCTTCGGCGCCAGCTGCTTTGCTGTCTGTTGTAACTCAGTACAGTTGTGTGAAAACGCTGGAGCAGGGAGCCGGAAACGGTTATACTGCCCGGCTGTTCTTGCCTGTCAAATTCTGTTTGACGGGTTTTTCGTTTTCAGCCACCGTCTGATTGAAACCAAATCAGACTAGCGCCTAACCGCATCAGTGTGTTTGATCATGCATGTGGCTGGGGTGTTATCATTTAAAAAAAAGGAAGTATCGTGGCACGTTATATCGGACCTAAAGCAAAACTTTCCCGCCGTGAAGGTACAGACCTGTTCCTGAAGAGCGCCCGTCGCTCGCTGGACAGCAAGTGCAAACTGGACGTCAAGCCAGGCCAGCACGGTGTCAAATCCGGCGCCCGCACCTCGGACTACGGTAACCAACTGCGCGAAAAGCAAAAAGTCAAGCGCATGTACGGCGTGCTGGAACGTCAATTCCGCCGCTACTTCGCTGAAGCAGACCGTCGTAAAGGCAACACCGGCGAAACGCTGTTGAAGTTGCTGGAAACGCGTCTGGACAACGTTTGCTACCGCATGGGCTTTGGCTCGACCCGCGCTGAAGCGCGTCAATTGGTCAGCCACAAAGCGTTCACCGTGAACGGTATCGTTGTGAACATCGCTTCGTACGCAGTCAAAGTTGGCGACATCGTTGCTGTTCGTGAAAAATCGAAAAAGCAAGTGCGTATCGTTGAAGCACTGTCGCTGGCTGAACAAGTTGGTATGCCTAGCTGGGTTTCGGTTGATGCCAAGAAAATGGAAGGTACCTTCAAGTCCCTGCCAGAGCGTAACGAAATCGCTAACGACGTCAACGAATCGCTGATCGTCGAGCTGTACTCGCGTTAATAGTAGTCAGTAGCAAGATCTCCGCCCACTTTGCTTTTGTAAAGTGGGCGTTTCACTAATGCCATCAGCCTTATCGGTGTAATGAGCCGAGGGTATTGAAAAGGACATTTCATGCAAAACAGTTTGTTGAAGCCACGTATTATCGATGTTGAAGCTCTCGGTGCAGGTCACGCCAAGGTCGTGATGGAACCGTTCGAGCGCGGCTATGGCCACACATTGGGTAACGCGTTGCGCCGCGTTCTGCTGTCGTCGATGGTAGGCTACGCGCCGACCGAAGTGACGATCGCTGGCGTCGTCCACGAATATTCCTCCCTCGATGGCGTGCAGGAAGACGTCGTCGATCTGTTGCTGAACTTGAAGGGTGTGGTTTTCAAAGTCCACAACCGCGATTCGGTAACCCTGACCCTGAAAAAAGAAGGCGAAGGCGCGATCCTGGCCTCCGACATCGACCTGCCGCATGACGTGGAACTGATCAACCCTGACCACGTGATCGCCCACCTGACCGCTGGTGGCAAGCTGGACATGCAGATCAAGGTTGAAAAAGGCCGCGGCTACGTTCCTGGTAACGTGCGTCGCCTGTCGGAAGACACGAACAAGACCATCGGCCGCATCATTCTCGATGCATCGTTCTCGCCAGTGCGCCGCGTATCGTACTTCGTTGAATCGGCCCGCGTTGAACAGCGTACCGACCTGGACAAGCTGATCATCAACATCGAAACCAACGGCGTGATCTCGCCGGAAGAAGCGATCCGCCAGTCGGCCCGCGTCCTGGTGGACCAGTTGAATGTGTTCGCTGCCCTGGAAGGCACGGAAGCTGCCGCCGAAGCGCCATCGCGCGCTCCGCTGGTCGATCCTATCCTGTTGCGTCCAGTCGACGACCTCGAGTTGACCGTGCGTTCGGCAAACTGCCTGAAAGCGGAAAACATCTACTACATCGGCGACCTGATCCAACGTTCGGAAAACGAACTGCTGAAAACGCCAAATCTGGGCCGCAAGTCCCTGAACGAAATCAAGGAAGTGCTGGCATCGCGCGGCTTGACCTTGGGCATGAAGCTGGAAAACTGGCCGCCTGCCGGCCTGGAAAAGTAATTCGTAGTTGTAGCAAACTGCCTGGGACAGGTGTCCCAGGCTTTTATTTTGTAGTACCAAACCGGCCCGCGATGAAGCTTCTGCCTCATTGATCGAAGAGCTGGAATTTAAACACTCACCGAAAGGATTTATCATGCGTCACGGTCACGGCCTCCGTAAACTGAATCGTACCTCGTCCCACCGTCTGGCAATGCTGCGCAACATGACAGTATCGCTGCTGCGTCACGAAGCGATCAAAACCACCCTGCCAAAAGCAAAAGAACTGCGCCGCGTTGTCGAGCCAATTCTGACCCTGGGCAAAACCGACTCCCTGGCAAACAAGCGTCTGGCCTTCAACCGCCTGCGCGACCGTGAAATGGTCGTCAAATTGTTCGCTGAACTGGGCCCACGTTTCGCCAACCGTAACGGTGGTTATGTGCGTATCCTGAAAATGGGTTTCCGTGTCGGCGATAACGCTCCTATGGCGTTCGTTGAACTGATGGATCGTCCAGATACGACCGAAGCAGTTGAAGTTGCTGGCGAGTAATCCCAGTAATTGCATCTGAGAAAGCCAGGCCTAGCCTGGCTTTTTTGTTTTCTGCTGCAGCTATCCTTTCAGCGGTGTACTATTCTTCTTTCGCGCCGGCCCGGCACAAGCGCTGCCTGCTCCGCGCGTCCTCTGTCGAATGGTCGAAAAGGTAGTTCATGTCCCGTTTCCCCTCCAGCGCCTCCGCGCGCGCCGCTCCATTACATCAACTGCTGATCTGGCTTGCCGCCTGTTTGCTGCTGGCCATGGCCGTCTTCGGCGCCAGTCATGCCCGCGCCGACGATGAATTCCTCGATCCGGAACTGGCTTTCAAGTTTTCCGCCCGCATGCAGGATCCGTCCACCATCGCCGTCACCTACGTGATCGCCGACGGCTACTATATGTACCACGAGCGCTTCAAGTTCGAGGCCGTGGGCGCCAAGCTGGGCACGCCCGCGTATCCGGCTGGCAAGGTCAAGTTTGACGACACCTTCCAGAAGAATGTGGAAACCTTCCGCAAGACCCTGACCATCACCATTCCCGTCGAGGCGGCCGGCGCGTTCACCCTGAAGGCGACGGGACAGGGCTGTTCGGACAAGGGCCTGTGTTATGCGCCGCAGGATGCCACGGCCCAGCTGGTGGGCGCTGGCGGCGGCCAGAGCGTGGCGCCCGGCACGGGCCTGCCGTCGAAATTCGCTCTGCCGGCCGCGCCGGCAGTCGACACGGCGGCCGTCAACGGTCCGCAGGCGCAGGCGTCGCCCGGTGTGTCCGTGCTGAGCATTCCCCAGGCCGATATCACCAGCACGTCCGAGCCGGTAGCGGCGGCGCCCGTGGCGGCAAGCGCCGCGCCGGCGCAAAGCGAGATGGGCAAGATCGAGGCGGCCCTGAAGGGCGGCAAGCTGCTCGTCATCGTGCCCCTGTTCATGCTGCTGGGCCTGGGGCTGGCGTTTACGCCGTGCGTGCTGCCGATGGTGCCGATTTTGTCGTCGATCATCATCGGCGATGGCGCCAAGGTCAGCCGCTCGCGCGGCTTGCTGCTGTCGCTGACCTACGCGCTGGGCATGGCCATCGTCTACACGGCGCTGGGCGTGGCGGCTGGCCTGGCGGGCGAAGGCCTGGCGGCCCAGCTGCAAAACCCGTGGGTGCTGGGCTTCTTTGCCTTGCTGATGGCGGGCCTGGCCTTGTCGATGTTCGGTTTTTATGAGCTGCAAGTGCCGGCTTTCCTGCAAGGCAAGCTGACGAGCGTATCGAACCAGCAATCGTCGGGCCGCCTGGCGGGCGTGTTCGTCATGGGCGCCATTTCCGCGCTGATCGTGGGACCCTGCGTGGCCGCGCCGCTGGCCGGCGCCTTGCTGTACATCAGCCAGACGCGCGACGTCGTCATCGGCGGCAGCGCCCTGTTTGCCATGGCCGTGGGCATGAGCGTGCCCTTGCTGTTGGTCGGTGTGTCGGCCGGCACCTTGCTGCCGCGCGCCGGCGCGTGGATGGATGCCGTCAAACGCTTCTTTGGCGTGCTGCAGCTGGGCGTGGCCTGGTGGCTGGTCTCGCCCGTGCTGCCGGGCGCCGTGCAGATGCTGGGCTGGACGGTCTTGTTCGTCGGCTACGGCATGTATCTGCTGGTGGGCAAGAGCGGCGCGCAACACGCCTGGGTGGCCAAGGCCTTCGGCCTCGTGTTTGCCGTGCTGGGCGCGATGCAGCTGGTCGGCGTGGTCAGCGGTGGCCGCGATCCGCTGGCGCCGCTGGCACACCTCGGCGGTGGCCAGGTGCACGCACAACCGTTTACGCGTGTAAAGACCGTGGCGCAGCTCGATGCGGCGCTGGCGCAGCTGGGTGGCAAGCCGGCCTTGCTGGACTTTTATGCGGACTGGTGCGTGTCGTGCATCGAGATGGAAAAACTGACGTTCGTCGACCCCGCCGTGCGCGCGAAGATGGGGCAAGCCGTGCTGCTGCAGGTGGACGTGACGGCCAATGATGCGGACGACAAGGCCATGCTGAAACGTTTTCAGCTGTTCGGCCCGCCGGGCATCATCATGTTCAACCCGCAGGGGCAGGAAATCGCCCAGTCGCGCGTGATCGGCTTCCAGAACGCTGCCACCTTCCTGACCTCGTTGCGCAAGCTCGAGCAGTAGGAGGGGGGACGGGCAGGTCGGGTAGGTCGGGTTCGCCCGTCAGGGCGTAACCCGACGCCACCGCATACATCAACCATGTTGTCGGATTACGCGGCGTTGCCGCTAATCCGACCTACGTTCAGCCTGCTTTATGGTGCGCGCCATGACCTCGGTGGTGGCCGCGCATTCCTCCATCTTTGCCGCCAGGCACGCTGTCATCAAACACTTTCTTTTGCTCCGGCGTCAGTGCGGCATAAAAGGTTTTCAACGAGGCCAGGCGGCTTTCCTGGTCTGCGATGCGTTCCTTCGACATGGCGATCCATTGTTCCATGCGCTCCGGCGCCGACAGCTTGGCCATCGCTTCGTGCCTGGCTTTCCAGTCGCCCATCGGCTTTTTCGGCGCATTGGCGGCCGTGAAGGTGGCCCAGGCCGGTTCCTGCGCAGCCGTCAGCTTCAGCTTGTCGTGCAGGCGGGCCTGGTACTTGGCCATGCGTTCGGCCGGGTTGCCACCGCGGTGCTGGCCGCGCTGGCCTTCATGTTGCATCTTGGTGCTGGCCGCAGGCGCGCTGGCGGCCGCTTCCTGGGCGTGGACGGTCAGCGATGCCGCACCCATGCCGAGTACGCTCATGGCGATGATCAAATTCTTGCGCAAGGTTGTCATTGAGGCGTTCATCTGGATTCCTTTGTAAAAGTGAGGGATGTACATGTTGCTGCACATGAATCCATGTTGGACGCGCCATGTTTCCCCGAAGTGTCCGCTGCCAGACAGTTTGTATCTATATGTTTCTTCGGGTCTCCTATATACAAGACGATACAAATGCGTTGTGCAAGGGCGGGGGAAGTGGGGATAATTCGTACCATGGAACCCACTTCTACAATTCTCATCGTCGACGACGACCGCGATATCCGCAGCTTGCTGGCGGACTACCTGGAAACGAACGCCTACCGCACCCTGGGCGCGGCAGATGGCACGGCCATGTGGAAAATTCTCGATGAAACGCGGCCCGATTTGATCGTGCTCGACCTGAACCTGCCTGGCGACGACGGCCTGACCCTGTGCCGCAAGCTGCGCGCCCAATCGACGGTGCCGGTGATCATGCTGACGGCGCGCAATGAGCCCCTGGACCGTATCCTGGGCCTGGAGATGGGCGCCGACGATTATTTGCCGAAACCGTTCGAGCCGCGCGAATTGCTGGCGCGCATACGCAGTGTCTTGCGCCGCAGCCATGCCATGCCGTCGAACGTGCCGTCGGACAAGGCGCAGCAAATCCGCTTTTCCGGCTGGACCCTCGACTTGACGGCGCGCCATCTGCTCAACCCCAGCGGCCTGGTGATCATGCTGTCGGGCGCGGAATTTCGCTTGCTGCGCGTGTTCCTCGAGCACCCGAACCGCGTGCTCAACCGCGACCAGTTGCTGAACCTGACGCAGGGCCGCGACGCGGACCCGTTCGACCGCTCGATCGATATCCAGATCAGCCGCCTGCGGCAAAAGCTCGGTGAAGATGCCCGCTTGCCGCAAATCATCAAGACCGTGCGCAACGGCGGCTACGTGCTGGCCGGCCAGGTCAATGTGGAGCCGCACGCGTGAAGGCCTTCCTGGGATCGATGACGGGCCGTGTCTTCATGTTTTTGCTGATCGGCATCGTCGCTTCGGCCGCGCTGACGCAGTGGCTGGCCGTGGGCGAACGCCAGCGCGCCATCGAGCAATACCGCGACTACCACGCCGTCGAGCGGGCCGAGCAGCTGGTGATGGCGGCCGACGTGGTGCCGCTGGCCTCGCGCGCCGCCTACCTGAAGGTGGCCAACAAGGGCAGCGTACGCCTGGAATTGCGTCCCGACGTCGAGCATGTGCCGGGCAAGCCGACGGAATTTTCCTCCGCCCTGCAAGCCAAATTGGGCGAAGGCTTCAAGGTCAGCGCGCTGGCCGAACGCCCGGAAGCCTGCGTCAAGCCGCGCCAGTCGCCGGGCATGTTTTCCGCCAAGCCATGGGGCGGTACCTGCGAAAACCTCGACGTGCGCATGCAGGATGGCCACGTGTTGCGCCTGATGGTCTTGCCGCCGCGCCAGCAGCCGCCGTTCAATGAACATAACGACTGGATGACTCTGCTGCCTTTCCTGATCAGCATCGCCATCCTCGCCTACCTGGTCACGCGCATGACCATGCGCCCGCTCAAGCAACTGGCGCAGGCGGCAAAAGACCTCGGTAACGACATCAACCATCCGCCGCTGACCCTGTCGGGCGCCAGCGAGATCCGCCAGGCCAGCGCCGCCTTCAATGCCATGCAGGCGCGTATCCGTCAGCATATTTCCCAGCGTACACAGATGCTCGCTGCCATCACGCACGACTTGCAGACGCCGCTGACGCGCTTGCGCCTGCGCCTGGAAAAAGTGGCCGATACGGAATTGTATGACCGTCTGGTGGGCGACCTGTCGGCCATGCAGAGTATGGTCAAGGAGGGGCTGGACCTGGCCCGTTCGATGGATAGCACGGAAGCGATGCAGGCGCTCGATCTCGATTCGCTGTTGGATAGCGTTTGCTCCGACGCGGCCGATGCGGGCCAGAATGTGACCCTGGCCGGGCAGGCCGGCATGGCCTTGATGGCGCGCCCGATCGCCATGCGGCGCTGCCTGGTGAACCTGATCGACAATGCCGTCAAATATGGCCAGTACGCGCAGGTGACCGTCGAGCGCATCGCCGGCGCGGCACGCATCCGCATCCGCGATGGCGGGCCGGGGATTGCGCCAGATCAGCTGGCCAAGGTGTTCGAACCGTTTTACCGGATAGAAACCTCGCGTTCGCGCGAATCGGGCGGTACGGGCCTGGGCCTGACCATCGCGCGCAATATCGCCGAGCAGCACGGCGCCACCGTTTTGCTGGCCAATCACGTCGACGGTGGACTGGAAGTCACCCTCATCGTGCCAGAGTATTACGCAGGAAAGTGAGCATTTCCATGCGACAATATTGCGCGTTAGGCCTCCCTGGCAACTACATTCAACCTGCAGCCCTGCGCTGCGACAGCGTGACAGAACAATGAAAAAGACTAGTCTGGCAATCCTCGTGGGTGCTGCCCTGTGTATCGGTGGCGGCATCTGGTATTTCAATCATCAGCCGGGCAAAGCGGCCGCTGGGCAGGATGGCAAAGGGGGCAAGGGCGGACAGGCGCCGACGACGGTGAGCGTGGTCGCGCCGGTGCGCCAGGATGTGCCGATGCTGCTGCAAGCCAATGGCAGCGTGACGCCGATCAGCAGCGTCGACTTGCATCCGCAGACGACCAGCACGATTACCAAGGTGCACATCCGCGAAGGCCAGTTCGTCAAGCAGGGCGAGCTGATGTTTACGCTGGACGCGCGCAGCGAGCATGCGAACGTCGACAAGGCGCAGGCGCAGGTCTTGCGCGACCGCGCCTCGGTAGCCGATCTCGAACGCCAGCTCAAGCGCAACCAGGATTTGTTGAGCAAGAATTTCATCGCCCAGGGCGCCGTGGACACGCTGCAAAGCCAGCTCGACGCGGCACGCGCCTTGCTGGCCGCCGACCAGGCCGCCTTGCGCGCCGCCCAGGTCGACTCCAGCTACACCGTCCTGCGCGCGCCGCAGGCGGGCCGGGTGGGCGCTATCAATGTCTACGCGGGCAGCCTCGTGCAGCCGACCACGTCGCTCACCAGCATCACCCAGCTCGACCCGATCGACGTGGTCTTCACCTTGCCGGAAAGCAGCCTGTCGGGCTTGCTGGCGGCGCAAAAGGCGGGCGAGGTACCCGTCACGGCCCTGTTGTCGGACGCGGGCGGCAAGCAGCTCGATGGCAAACTGAACTTTATCGACAATGCCGTCGACCCCGCTACGGGCGTCATCAAGGTCAAGGCGCGCTTCAACAATGGCGGCACCGACCTGTGGCCTGGCCAGTACGTGAATACGCAGCTGACCGTGCGCACGCTCAAGGATGCGCTGGTGATCCCGCAAAACGCCATCATCACGAGTACCGCCGGCACCTTCGTGTACTCGATGGAGGCGGACAACACGGCCAAGATGCGCAAGATTACCCGCGTGTATGCATTCGGACCGAGCGCCGTCGTCACCGGCCTGGCGGGCGATGAAAAAGTCATCGTCGACGGCAAGCAGAACTTGCGCCCGGGTAGCAAGGTGCGCCTGGCGGAAAAACACAAGGCTGCCGACGGCGCCGCCGCAGCGCAGGGCAAGCCAGCATGAACCTGTCCGAACTGAGCATCCGCCGCCCCGTCATGGTGGTGTTGCTGTCCCTCTCCATCATCCTGGCCGGCGTGCTGGCCTATCTGCAAATTCCCGTGGCGGCCTTGCCGAGCTACAACACGCCCGTCATCAACGTCAGCGCCGACCTGGCCGGCGCCAGCCCGGAAACCATGGCCTCGTCGGTGGCCTTGCCGCTGGAAAAGCAGTTTTCCACCATTTCCGGCCTCAGTCTGATCACGTCCACGAGTACCCTGGGCAATACGTCGCTGACCCTGGAGTTTGACGCCAGCATCAATGTCAACGAGGCGGCCGTCGATGTGCAGGCGGCCCTGCTGCGCGCACAGCGACAGTTGCCGACGGAAATGACGGACTTGCCGTCTTACCGCAAGGTCAATCCGGCCGATGCGCCGGTGCTGTTCATCCAGATGACGTCGCCATCGCTGAACTTGTCGGACCTCAACGATTATGCGGAAAACCTGATCGCGCCCAGCCTGTCGACCCTGCCTGGCGTAGCCCAGGTCATCGTCAATGGCCAGAAACGCTTCGCCGTGCGCGTGCGGGCCCGTGCCGACCTGATGAATGCGCGCAACCTGACGATGGACGAGCTGGCTGTAGCCTTGCGCACCTCGAACACGAATTCCCCGCTGGGCATCCTTGACGGTCCGAGCCAGACCCTGACTATCCAGGGTAATCCGCAAATGATGAAAGCGGCCGATTTTGCCGAACTGATCGTCGCCAGCCGCAATGGCCAGCCCGTGCGCCTGAAAGACGTGGCCGAGGTGGAAGACAGCTTTCAATCGATCAAGTCCGTCGGCAGTTTCAACGGCGAGCGCTCGATCAGCCTGATGGTGCAGCGCCAGCCGGACGCCAATACCGTGCAAGTGGTCGACGGCGTGCGCCGTTTGCTGCCGGGCTTCAAGGAGCAATTGCCGCAGTCGATACAGATCAGCCTGGTCAACGACCGTTCGCTGTCGATCCGCGAAGCCATCCACGACGTGAATCTGACCCTGGCCCTGACGGTGGTGCTGGTGGTACTGGTGATCTTTTTGTTCCTGCACCGCGCGGCCGCGACCTTCATTCCTGCCGTCACCATGCCGATCTCGCTGCTCGGCGCGCTGGCCCTGCTGTACTGGCTCGGCTACAGCCTCGACAACGTGTCCCTGCTGGGCATTACCCTGGCCGTGGGCCTCGTCGTCGACGATGCCATCGTGGTGCTGGAAAACATCGTGCGCCATATCGAGATGGGCAAGAAACCGATACGCGCGGCGCTGGAAGGGGCGAAAGAGATGGGCTTTACCATCATCTCGATTTCCGTCTCGCTGGTGGCCGTGTTCATCCCCATCTTCTTCATGCCGGGCGTGATCGGTTTGCTGTTCCACGAGTTCGCCGTCGTCGTCTCGCTGGCCGTGCTGGTGTCTGCCCTCGTGTCGCTGACCCTGGTGCCGATGCTGGCCAGCCGCTTCCTGCCGGCCGACTCGCGCGAGCACAATGACAGCGACCCCAGTCATGGCGAGAAAACCTTTATCGGCCGCCATTTCGAAGCCGGTTTCACGAAATTGCGCAACGGCTATGTGCATCTGCTCGACAAGGCCCTGGCGCACCGCAACGTGGTGCTGTTCGTTGCCGTGTGCACCTTTGCGTTGACGGTGCTGCTGTACGCGACCATTCCCAAAGGTTTCTTCCCCGAAGAAGACCTGGGCCAGATCCAGGTGAATACGGAAGCGTCGGAAGATATTTCGTCCGCGGCATTGCAGGACTTGCAAGCCCGCGTGGCGGCCGTGCTCAAGGCGGACCCGAGCGTGCAGGACGTGACGTCGTTCGTCGGCGGCGGCAACACGGGCCGCATGTTCATGGTCTTGAAACCGCGCAGCGAGCGCCCGAAAATGCCCGTGGTGCTGGAAAACCTGCGCCGCGCGGCGGGCACCGTGCCCGGCATGGCCGTGTATTTCCGGCCCGTGCAAAACTTGCAGCTGGGCGGGCGCCAGAGCAAGAGCCGCTACCAGTACACCTTGCAAAGCGTCAGTCCCGACGCCTTGAATGACTGGGCGGAAAAGTTCATTGCAGGCATGCGTACCGATCCCGCCTTCCGCGACGTCACCAGCGATTCGCAGATCAAGGGCTTGCAGGCATCGCTCCGGATCGACCGCGACAAGGCCAACCTGCTGGGCGTGCAAATGTCCGATATCCGCACGGCACTGTACAGCGCCTTTGGCGAACGGCAAGTGTCGACCATCTATTCGTCGGCGGCCAGTTATTACGTGATCCTGGAAGCGGCCACGGCGGACCGCCAGTATGACGATGCGCTCACGCGCGTGTCCGTGCGCAGCAAGTCGGGCGAACTGGTGAAATTGTCGAGCATTGCCTACGTGGAACGCACGATCGGCCCCACCTCCGTCAACCACCAGGGGCAGTTGCAGGCCGTCACCATCGCCTTCAATCTGGCGCCGGACGTGCCGCTGGGGATCGCCACGGGCAAGATCGACGCAATGGCCAAGGACATGAGCTTGCCGGCCTCCATCATCACGCGCTACGGCGGCGACGCGGCCGTGTTCCAGAGCTCGCAATCGAGTCAGATCATCCTCATCATTGCCGCGCTGGGCGTGATCTATGTGCTGCTCGGCGTGCTGTATGAAAGCTATATCCACCCGCTCACCATCCTGGCCGGCTTGCCGTCGGCGGCCGTGGGCGCGCTGTTGACCTTGCGCCTGTTTGGCATGGACCTGACCATGATCGCCATCATCGGCATTTTGATGCTGATCGGTATCGTCAAGAAAAACGCCATCATGATGATCGACTTCGCCCTGCATGCGCAGCGCAACGAGGGGCTGGCGCCGGCAGAGGCCATCCGCCAGGCCTGCATCCTGCGGTTTCGTCCCATCATGATGACGACGGCGGCGGCCCTGATGGGCGCCTTGCCGATCGCTCTGGGCCTGGGCGCCGGCGCCGAGCTGCGCCAGCCGCTGGGGCTGGCCGTGGTCGGCGGATTGCTGTTTTCACAAGTGATTACCCTGTTCATCACCCCCGTCATCTATTTATTCCTGGACAAGTACAGCGGCACGGGGCCGATGACGGACGAGCAACTGGTGGCGCTCGACAACAAGGCTTGAGCGCATGCGTGACTGATGACCCGTGACCGGCGTCCCATTTCTGCGTGAATGGGGCGCCGGTTTTGTATGGGCAGTGATACATACGGTAACAACCGTCAAGGGATGGCTCGGGTACTCTGGTCAGCGCTGCAAGGAATGTCGCTATCCTGTACGCTTCGGGTTGGAAAGGCCGAGGAAGTGTTCCCAAAAGCAAGGGACTCTGGCACTATGGCTGCCCTGTAATGTTATTTCTTCGCTACACAGAAAGCACGATTCATTTTGCATGACACGACCCATTTGTTGGCTGCCGATTCCGATGTTTGCCCCACCTGCGGGCAAGTGATCCAGCCACCTCCGGCCTACGGGTCCAAGACCAGCACCACGCGCAAGGTTGCGCTCGGCGTGTCCGTCTTGCTGCACGTGCTGCTGGCGGCGTATGTCCTGTTGCGCAGCGACACCATCGAAAAGATTCCGCCGCCGAAGAAGGAAAGCGCGATGGTCTATATCGCGCCGCTGAAGGACAAGCCGCAACCGAAGCCGCAGCCCAAGCCCACACCCAAGCCCACGCCCAAGCCGAAGGACACGAAAGTGGCCAAGGTGAAACCGCCGCCGGCGCCGAGCAAGCGCGTGGTCACAAAAGACGTGCCGCGCGACAAGCCGAAACTGGAAACCTACACGCCGCCGCTGGTATCGAAAGTGCCGTTACCGCCGCCGCCGGCCGAAGACATGAGTTCGATGATAGAGCAGCGCCGCAAGCAGCGCGAGGCGCAGAACCCCGCGCCGCCGGCCGAGGAAAGCGAAAATGACCGCGCCATGCGCGTGGCCAAGGCGAATATCGCCGGCGCGCAGGGACGCAATTCCGGCAGCGACCGCGAGGATTCGGGCGGCGTGTTTTCCATCGTCAACCAGACCTCGTTCAGCGCCGAAGTCAAGTTCAAGGGCTGGAACGGCAACTTCAAGCGCAACTGGCTGAAGCAGGAAAAAGTGGAATTGGGCAATGAGCCTGATATTGAAACGGCCATCATCAAGAAGATGATCCAGCTGATCCGTGCCGAAAAGCCCGGCGATTTCGTCTGGGAGTCGCGGCGCCTGGGGCGTAACGTCAACCTCAGCGCGCGTGTGGAAGATACGGCCGAGCTGAGCGCCTTCCTGCGCCAGGAATTCTTTTCCGAGAAGCGCCCGGGGCCGGGACGGCGCTAGGCGCCCGGCGCCCGCGCAAGAAAAAAGGCTGCACCGTGTGAACGGGCAGCCTTTTTTTACGCAGCGTTGATGTCGATCAAGCCGGCTTGTCGGATTCCGGCTCGACGTCGTCTTCCATGTCGATCAGGTCGACCATCTGGGCCGCGCCATCTTCGCTGATGCCAGCCAGTTCCATGATCTTGTCGTTGGCTTCGTCGATGCCGACTCTTTTCAGGGCCGAGAACAGTTGCACGGTGAACGGGAAGCCGACGCCGTCTTCATCCACGTAGCTGTCGAGCTTGGCTTTCGCCTGGCGCAAGGCATTCACGGATTCATTACGGTTCAGTTTATCGACTTTCGTCAGGATGCAGTGAATCGGTTTGCCCGTCGGGGCGAACCATTCCAGCATCTGGATGTCCAGGTCGGTGAACGGGCGGCGCGAATCCATGATCAGGATCAAACCGGCCAATTGTTCGCGGCGCTGCACGTAGTCGCCCAGCAGGCGCTGCCAGTGCAATTTCGCCGAGCCCGATACTTCCGCGTAGCCGTAGCCCGGCAAGTCGACCAGCAGGCATTCGATCTCTTCGACGATGGTGGCATCCTTGCGGTGCTGCGCCACGTGGGCGCCGCCGATGGAGAAGTAGTTGATGTGCTGGGTACGGCCAGGTGTCTTGGAGGCGAACGCCAAGCCTTTCTGATTACACAAGATGTTGATGGCGGTCGATTTACCGGCATTGGAGCGGCCGGCAAAGGCGATTTCCGGCACCGTGGTATCGGGCAGGTCACGCAATTGGTTGACGGTCGTAAAGAAGCGGGCTTGCCAGAGTTTTGACATGGGAGTAGTAAAGCAACAAAAGGGAGCGATAAGGGAGCGATAACGCCAAGAAGCTATTGTACAATAAGGGGTTGTTTATTGTTGCCGGCGTAGCAGCGATGCGGCTTGCGGCCCTGAAAATAAAGCAAAAATCCACAGGGCGCGGCAATGTCCACCACTAATTTCTCACTGTCTCAGGGTGCCTGAATGAATCGTGCGTTTTCACCGTTGTTCAAATCCATGCTGCTCGCTTTGCTGGCTGTATCGGCAACTGCCTCCGCGGTCGAAGCACCAAAACCGGCCGTCAAGGCCGACGCTGCCAAGGGCGCTACCCTGTACGCCGATGGCGATGCGGCGCGCGGCCTGCCCGCCTGCGTGTCCTGTCATGGCGCGGCCGGCAATTCGACCATCACGGTCAATCCGAAGCTGGCCGGCCAGCACGAAAGCTATATCTACAAGCAACTGGTCGACTTCACCACGCCGGAACGCAACCAGCCCGTCATGACGACGTACGCGAAGATGCTCAGCGACGCCGACAAGAAGAATATCGCCGCCTACCTGGGCGCGCAGCTGTCCAAGCCGGGTGCCGCGAAAAACAAGGATACGATTGATTTGGGCAAGAAAATCTACCGTGGTGGCATTGCTTCCAAGCAAGTTGCCGCCTGCGCCAGCTGTCATGGCGCGACGGGCAATGGCATTCCCGTCCAGTATCCGCGCATCGCCGGCCAGCACCAGGATTACACGGTGGCCCAGCTGACGATGTTCCGCAGCACCAAGGCCGATGCCCGCAAGAACAGCGCGCAAATGCACACCATCGCCGCCCGCATGTCGGATGACGAAATCGCCGCCGTGGCCGACTATATCGCCGGCCTGAAGTAAGTTTTCATAGTGGCAAGAGATTGCCAGGCGCAGCAGCGCGCGTGAACAAGGGCGGCCGTTTCCACAGGCTGCCCTTTTTCATGGCAGGGGCCAAACAGGAGTATGCTGCCGCCTTGCGCGGAGAAACACTCTGCTCCATGCCTACATTTCCTTGAAGATTGCATATCCCGTATGAGTATCCACGTATGAGCACTGGCACGACCGGAATCGAGTTAAAGACCCAACGCCGCAGCCTGGCTGAATTCGTCGAGCTGGTCTCGTCGATGCGCTTTGCCATCAGTTTGCTGACCCTGATCGCCGTCGCCTCCATCATCGGCACCGTGCTCAAGCAAAACGAGCCCATGCCCAATTATGTCAACCAGTTCGGTCCGTTCTGGTTTGCCGTCTTCGACAAGCTGAGCCTGTATTCCGTGTATTCGGCCTGGTGGTTCCTCGTCATCATGGGTTTTCTGGTCGCCTCGACCTCGCTGTGCATCGTGCGCAATGCGCCGAAGATGCTCAAGGACATGCGCAGCTGGCGCGAAAACGTGCGCGAGCAATCGCTGCGCAATTTCCACCACAAGCTGGAATGGCAGGCGCCGCTGCCGCGCGCCGTGCTGGCGCAGCAGATGGTGATGCGCCTGAAAGACGCCGGCTACGGGGCCAAGGTGGTCGAGAAGGACACCGCCACCCTGGTGGCGGCCAAGCGGGGCGCGGCGAATAAATGGGGCTATATCTTTGCCCATGGCGCCATCGTCATCATCTGCGTGGGCGGCTTGCTCGATTCGGAAATGCCGATACGCGTACAGCAATGGTTCTTTGGCAAGACGCCGTTTTCCGGCAGCGGCGTGATCGCCGACATTCCCGCCCAGCACCGCTTGAGCCTGTCGAACCCTACTTTCCGCGGCAACACCATGATCCCGGAAGGCTCGTCGAGCAACACGGCCATCATTCCGCAGGCCGATGGCGTGCTGATCCAGGATCTGCCCATCACCATCCTGCTGAAGAAATTCCACATCGATTTCTACAGCACGGGCATGCCCAAGCTGTTCGCCAGCGATGTCGTCATCACCGACCATGCAACGGGAGAAAGTTTTCCTGCAACCATCAAGGTCAACCAGCCGCTGCTGTACAAGGGCCTGGCCCTGTACCAGTCCAGCTTTGAGGATGGCGGCAGCAAGCTCAAGTTGACGGGTTTTCCCATGACGGGCAAGACGACGAAACGCTTCGATATCGGCGGCGAAGTGGGCGGCAGCACGCCGCTCGAGCGCAGTGACGGCAATTCCTACACGGTGGAATGGTCGGGTTTCCGTCCGTTTAACGTGGAAAACCTCAGCGCGGGCCAGGACGTGCGCGCCGTCAACAAGGCGGAAAGTTTCAATGATAAATTCGCCGTCGGCCTCGATAAGCGCCTCGGGTCGGCCGCGAAAAACGCCAACAACAAGGATCTCAAGAACGTGGGGCCGTCGGTGCAATACAAATTGCGCGACAAGACGGGACAGGCGCGCGAGTACCAGAACTATATGCAGCCGGTCACGGTCGATGGCACGACGGTGTTCCTGGCCGGCATGCGCGTCAACCCCAGCGACCCGTTCAGCTATCTGCGCATTCCCGCCGACGACAATGTCAGCGTGAATGAGTGGATGCGCTTGCGTGCCGCGCTGCAAGATCCAGCGCTGCGCCAGCAGGCCGCCGCCCGCTATGCGGCGCGCGCCATGCCGCAGGCGAACGCGGAAGCCTTGCGCGGCCAGTTGCAGGAATCGGCGGCGAAAAGCCTGGGCATCTTTGCCGGCAATGGGCAAGAGGGAGGTTTCCTCGCCATTTCTCGTTTCTTGGAGAAAATTCCTGCTGCCGAGCAAGAAAAAGCGGCCGATATCTTCATGAAAATCCTCAACGGCAGCCTGTGGGACTTGTGGCAGGCGGCACGCGCCCAGGATGGCTTGAAAGCCGTCGAGGCCGATGACAAGCACGGCCGCTTCCTGCAGCTGGCCACGAATGCGCTGTCCGACAGCTTCTTCTATGGCGCGCCCGTGTACCTGCAGCTTGACGACTTTACGGAAATCAAGGCGTCCGTGCTGCAGGTGACGCGTTCGCCGGGCAAGAGCGTGGTCTACCTCGGTTGCCTGTTCCTCGTGATCGGCGTATTTTCCATGTTTTATATCCGCGAGCGCCGCCTGTGGGTGTGGATCAAGGATGGCGAGGGCGGCAGCGAGGCCCTGATGGCCATGAGCACGCAACGCAAGACGCTGGATTTTGAAAAAGAATTTGAGAACTTGAAGGCAAAGCTGCCGCAATCGGCGTAAGCTGCGCTGAGTTGGATTGGCTGAGTTTCGGGACGCTTGCGCGTCGCCGGGAATGGAGAAAATGATGGAATTGGCAAACAAGCAAATATATACGCAGGAACCAGGATTTTTCAAGCGCCTGAGCCTGATCGATTGGCTGTACGGCGCCGGCTTGCTGGCCGCCTCCCTGTTCGGCCTGATGCGCTTTGGCGCCTTCATGGATATCTATGAAAAGGCCATCCTGCTGGCCGCGGCGCCCACGTTCGCGTGGCTGGGCTGGCACTGGAAGCCCGTACGCTGGCTGATCCCGCTGGCGACCGTGCTGTCGCTGTCCGCCATCGAGCTGTACGCGGGCCACCTGGAAATGGCCAACCAGAAATTCTTCCTGAAATACATCTTGTCGAGCCAGTCCGCCATCTTGTGGATGGGCACCCTGTTTGTGCTGTCGACTCTGTTCTACTGGATCGGCCTGGTGGCGCGTTCGGAATTCGGCTCGTCCGTCGGCTCCCTGCTGTGCTGGGCCGGCGTGGTGCTGGGCCTGACGGGCATGCTGGTGCGCTGGTACGAGTCTTACCTGATCGGCGCCGACGTGGGCCACATTCCCGTGTCGAACCTGTATGAAGTGTTCATCCTGTTTTCCCTGATCACGGCCATGTTCTACCTGTATTACGAGCAGCATTATGCGACGCGCCAGCTGGGCGCCTTCGTCATGCTCGTCATTTCGGCGGCCGTCGTGTTCCTCATGTGGTACACGGTCACGCGCGACGCGGCGGAAATCCAGCCACTGGTGCCGGCCCTGCAAAGCTGGTGGATGAAGATCCACGTGCCGGCCAACTTCATCGGCTACGGCACGTTTGCCCTGTCGGCCATGGTGGCGGCGGCCTACCTGCTCAAGTCGAGCGGCTACCTGGTCGACCGCCTGCCGTCGCTGGAAGTGCTCGACGACGTCATGTACAAGGCCATTTCCGTCGGTTTCGCTTTCTTCACGGTAGCGACCATCCTGGGCGCCCTGTGGGCGGCCGAAGCGTGGGGCGGCTACTGGTCGTGGGACCCGAAGGAAACATGGGCGCTGATCGTCTGGCTCAACTATGCAGCCTGGCTGCACATGCGATTGATGACGGGCTTGCGCGGCCGCGTCGCCTCGTGGTGGGCGCTGGTGGGCTTGCTGGTGACGACGTTTGCCTTCCTGGGCGTCAACATGTTCCTTTCTGGATTACATTCTTACGGCAAGCTTTAATGACAGAAGCGTCATGAACGGCCCGGAAAAACTGGTGTAAGGTATATCCAATCACCTTTTTCCGGAGCCGCCATGTTGATCAAGCGCAGTCCCAACGGCATTGAGTTGCCGTACTCTTCCGAAATCACGCCGCGCGCCGTGTTTGAATCGCGCCGCAGCTTCATCAAGCAAGTGGCGCTGGGCTCGATGTCCAGCGCGGCCTTGCTGGAAATGGCCAGCCGCGAAGCGTTCGCGCAAGGCACGAATCCCAAGCTGGCAGCCAAGCTCAATCCCGCCTATTCGGCGCTGGACAAGCAGACGGCCTATAAAGACGCCACCAGCTACAACAATTTCTACGAATTCGGCACGGACAAGAGCGACCCTGCGCAAAACGCGGGCACCCTGCGCACGCGGCCGTGGACGGTCAGCATCGAAGGCGAAGTGAAAAAGCCGATGACGCTGGACCTCGATGCGCTGCTCAAGCTGGCGCCGCTGGAAGAGCGCGTCTACCGGCTGCGCTGCGTGGAGGGCTGGTCGATGGTGATCCCGTGGGTCGGTTATTCCTTTTCGGAAATCATCAAGAAGGTCGAGCCGACGGGCAATGCCAAGTACGTGGAATTCATCACCCTGGCCGACAAGAAGCAGATGCCGGGCGTGGGCAGCCGCGTGCTGCAGTGGCCCTATACGGAAGGCTTGCGCATCGACGAAGCGAACCATCCGCTGGCGCTGCTGACCCTGGGCATGTACGGCGAAACCTTGCCGAACCAGAACGGCGCGCCCGTGCGCATGGTCTTGCCGTGGAAATATGGCTTTAAATCGGCCAAATCCATCGTCAAGATCCGTTTCGTCAAGGAACAGCCGCGCACGTCCTGGAACCTGTCGGCGCCGTCCGAATACGGTTTTTATTCGAACGTGAACCCGAACGTCGATCATCCGCGCTGGTCGCAGGCGTCCGAACGGCGCATCGGCGAAGACGGTTTTCTCGCGCGCAAGCGCAAGACCCTGATGTTCAACGGCTACAACGATGTCGCTTCCTTGTACGCGGGCATGGATCTGAAGAAGTTCTTTTAAGGAAAGACCATGGTCCTCAATCCCTCGACCAGGCAGTTGTCGCTGCTGAAAAGCCTGATCTTTTTGCTGGCGCTGCTGCCGTTTGCACGCATGGTCTGGCTGACGTACACGGGGCAACTGGTGGAGCCGCTGGAATTCATCACGCGCGGTACAGGCGACTGGACCCTGTATTTCCTGTGCATCAGCCTGGCGGTGACGCCCTTGCGGCGCCTCACCCAATGGAATTGGCTGATCAAGCTGCGGCGCATGCTGGGCCTGTTCGCGTTTTTCTACGCGGCGCTGCACTTCACCACGTTTTTATGGTTCGATCACTTTTTCGATCTGCAGGAAATGTGGAAGGATGTGCTCAAGCGGCCGTTCATCACGGTGGGTTTTATTGCCTTTGTGTTGCTGATTCCGCTCGCCGTGACGAGCACGAACGGCATGGTCAAGCGCCTGGGCGGCAAGCGCTGGCAGTGGCTGCACCGGTTGATCTATGTGATCGCGCCGCTCGGCATCCTGCACTTTTGGTGGATGAAGGCGGGCAAGCACAATTTCGCGCAACCGATCCTGTTCGGCAGTATCGTCGCGCTACTGCTGTTAATCCGCGTATATTTTGCCTGGAATAAGCGCGTCAAAACTGCCAGGGCGGCGCATGCCGCCGCCCCGGTGCGCTCCGTTTAGGTCGCCGGCACGATGACGGGCGGCGGCGGCACGGGGGCCGGTTCGACGGGGCCTTTGGCCGGTGCGCCTTTGGCCGCTGGCGGCTTGGGCAGATACAGGGGGCCGGGCTGGCCGCAGCCGGCCAGGACGCTAGAAACCACAATGGCGATGCCGATATAAAACGCTGAGGATGACTTCACGATTAGAATCACGGTTTGATTAAGATCTTTGGAGTGTAGCATGAGCGAATCGGAATTCCTGGCCCTGGCCGAAGCCACCCTGACCCAGATCGAGGCGGCGCTGGACCGGCTGAACGATGAAGACGTGCTCGACGTCGAATGCAGCCGCAGCGGCAATGTGCTGGAAATCGAATTCATCGACAACGGCACGAAAATCATCGTCAACAGCCAGGCCCCCATGCGCGAAATGTGGGTGGCCGCCCGTTCCGGCGGTTTTCATTACAAGCGCGTGGGCGACGAGTGGATCAACACGCGCGACGGCTCGGAACTGTTTGCGGCCTTGTCCGGCATGGCCAGCGAGCAGGCGGGCGCACCGGTGGTATTGAAGTAATTGTTTTAGCCGCGCGCAATAAAAAAAGGGCAGCCTCTTCAGGCTGCCCTTTTTGCTTGCGTAATCCGACAACATTTGGCGCCGGCGTGGTGTCGGGTGACGGCCTGCGGCCTAACCCGACCTACTCCATGCGCTGCCGTCAGAACAACTCGTTCTTCACGGCTTCTTTCGCTTTCTCTTCCTCCGGTGTGCCGCGCGCCGCGCCTTCCAGGCTGCCGACGCCCGTGCCCGGCGGATTTTCCGCATAGTAGTACTCATCGCCCACGCGGATCAGGCCTTCCGGCACGGCGCGCTCCTCGACGGGAATGCTTTTCAGGGCTTTCGCCATGTAGCTGATCCAGATCGGCAAGGCCAGGCCGCCGCCCGTTTCCCGGTTGCCCAGGTTGCGCGGCTGGTCGTAGCCGATCCAGGCGATGCCCACCAGCTTGGCCTGGTAGCCGGCGAACCACGCGTCGATGGAATCGTTGGTCGTGCCCGTCTTTCCGGCCAGGTCAGGGCGCTTCAGGGCCATGGCCTTGTTTGCCGTGCCGAAGCGTACGACGTCGTTGAGCATGCTATTCATCATGAAGGCATTGCGCTCGTCGATAACGCGGTTGGCTTCCTCGCCCGCCAGGTCCGGCTTGGCTTGCGACAGGACATTGCCGTCGCTATCGGTCACCTTGGCGATCAGATACGGGTTGATCTTGTAGCCGCCGTTGGCGAACACGGCGTAGGCACCCGCCATCTGCAGGGGCGTCACGTTGCCGGCGCCCAGTGCCAGGGTCAGGTAGGGCGGATTCTTGTCCGCGTCAAAGCCGAAGCGCGTCGCGTATTCCTGGCCATACTTGGCGCCGATCTTGTGCAGGATGCGGATGGAAATCATGTTCTTCGATTTCATCAAGCCCTTGCGCATGGTCATCGGGCCATCGTATTTGCTGTCGTAGTTCTTCGGTTCCCACGCCTGGCCGCCCGTCTGGCCCGCGTCGAACGAGATCGGCGCATCGTTGATGATGGTGGCCGGCGACAGGCCCCGTTCCAGCGAAGCGGAATAGATGAAGGGCTTGAACGCGGAACCGGGCTGGCGCCACGCCTGCGTGACGTGGTTGAACTTGTTGCGGTTGTAATCGAAGCCGCCCACCATGGCGCGGATGGCGCCGTCCGTGGTGCTGGCCGAGATGAACGCCGATTGCACTTCCGGCATCTGCGTCAAGACCCAGGCGTTGTTTTCCTGCATGACGCGGATCACGGCGCCGCGCTTGATGCGGCGGTTCGGCGCCGCTTTTTCCGACAGCCAGGCTGCACCGAAGGTCAGGCCAGGGCCGGTAATGGTGATTTCCTCGCCGGCCGAGGTGACAGCCTGCAACGATTTGGGCGAAGCTTGCAGCACCATGGCGGCGATGATGTCGTCGCTGTCCGGGTGGTCGGCCAGCTCCGTCTCGATCGCGTCATCGGCTTCGGCCTTGGTCTTCGGAATCTCGATATACGCTTCCGGGCCGCGGTAGCCGTGGCGTTTTTCGTAATCCATCACGCCCTTGCGCAAGGCGATGTAGGCGGCGTCCTGGTCGGCCTTGGTGATGGTGGTGTAGACGTTCAGGCCGCGCGTATAGGTGTCTTCCTTGAATTGCTCGTAGACCAGCTGGCGCGCCATTTCCGACACATATTCCGCGTGTACGCCGAAGGCGCTGCTGTCGGTTTTCACTTTCAGCTCTTCATTTTTCGCTTCTTCGTACTGCGCCGGCGTGATGTAGCCCAGTTGCGCCATGCGCTGCAGAATGTATTGCTGGCGCATGCGCGCGCGTTTCGGATTGACGACGGGATTGTAGGCCGACGGCGCTTTCGGCAAGCCGGCCAGCATGGCCGCTTCGGCCACGGTGAGATCCTGGATGTTCTTGCCGAAATAGATTTGCGCGGCCGAGGCGAAGCCGTAGGCGCGCTGTCCCAGATAAATCTGGTTCATATACACTTCGAGGATCTGGTCCTTGCTGAGGTTTTTCTCGATCTTCCATGCCAGCAAGACTTCATACGCCTTGCGTTTCAAGGTCTGTTCGCTGGACAGGAAGAAATTGCGCGCCACCTGCTGCGTGATGGTCGAGGCGCCTTGCTTGGCGCCGCCCGTCAGGTTGTGCAGGGCAGCGCGGGTGATGCCCAGGTAATCGACGCCGCCATGCTCATAGAAGCGGTCATCTTCGATGGCCAGCACGGCTTTCTTCATGACATCGGGAATATCCTTGATGTGCACCATGTTGCGCCGTTCTTCGCCGAACTCGCCGATCAGCACACTGTCGGACGTGAACACGCGCAGCGGCATCTTGGGCTTGTAATCGGTCAAGGTATCGAGCGCCGGCAGGTTCGGATAGGCCATGGCCAGGCCGAAGACCACCAGCAACACGCCGACGATGCCCAGGCCCAGCAGCGATGCCAGGGCCATCAGCAGGAAACGTTTGGGTTTGCTGCCCTTGGTGGGCGGCTTCGAGCCAGCGGGGCCAGCGGATTTTGAAGATGTCATGCGTCGTATGTCTTTCGGTTAATTATGCCGGCCAATTATAAGCGAGCTTGCCGGGGTGGCAGCGCGCCGTGGCGCTTGCCGGGGGGAGTGTTGAAACTTGCCGATACTCTATATAAGCGTGTATTGGCCCGCTGGCAACCAGGATTTGGTAACAATTATCCTGCGCCAGATCACGGCCCCGCCAGATAGGCGCCGCGCGCCGCAGACACCAGCGTGAAATCCGTTTACAAGCCAGCGCTGCCGGGACTAGGCTTGCGGATGGCAGAACCTCCTTCCACGCTGACGTTTCTCTATGAAAAACATGTCCATCAGCAGTCTTCTTGGCACCGGCTTGCTGGGCCTCGACATCGCGGACGACGCCGTGCGTGTGGTCGAGTTGATACGCCGGCGGGGAACACTGGCGTGCCGGCATTGCGGCAGCGCCGCGCTGGCGGCAGGAGTAATGCGTGAAGGCATGATCGAAGATCTGCAGGGCCTGGCTGCCGCCGTGCGCCTGGCATGCCGCGACAGTGGCAGCGGCTGCACGCGCGTGGCGCTGGCCATGCCGGCCACGGCCCTGATCACGCATGCGATCCGCCTGCCTGCCGGATTGCCGGAGGAACAACTGGAAATTCTCGTGGAACTGGAAGCGGGACAATACATGCCGTTTGCGCTGGAAGACGCCAACCTGGATTTTTTCATTCTCGGCCCTGCGCCACCGCTTGCCGGCCAGACCGGCAGCGAGATCGACGTGCTGCTGGTGGCGGCGCGGCGCGCCAGCGTGCAGCGCCGTCTCGATGCGGCCAAGGCGGCCGGCTTGACGCCCGTCATTATGGATAGCGAGGCGCTTGCCTTGCAGGCGGCGCTCGCGCAGGGCGGCTGGCAAGCCTTGCCCGGCGGCGGCCTGAACTATCAACTGGCCTGGGGCCTGGCCATGCACCGGTACGCCCGATGAAGGCCGTGGCGGAAGTGCCATGCATCAATCTTTTGCCGTATCGCCAGGCGGCACGCCGCAGGCGTATTCAGCGGCTGCTGTGGCAACTGGCCGGCGGGGCGCTGTTGGGATTGCTGACGGCCTTGGCGGCGGGCGCCTGGCTGCAGCACCAGCTCGACGTGCAGTTGCAACGCCAGGAGGGCTGGCGCCATGCCATGCAGCAAGTCAATACGGTCCTTGTCACAGGCAAGCGCGTGCAGGGCGAGACGGCGGCCCTGCTGCTGCGCCAACAGGCCATTGCTAGTCTGCAAGAGCAGCGCAATGCCTGGGTACGCATGCTGGCGGCCCTGGCCCAGGCGATGCCGTCAGGCGTCGCCCTGCACAGTGTGCGCCAGGAAACGGCGATGGTGCGCCTGCAAGGGCAGGCCGTTTCGCAGGAAAAGGTCGCGGCACTATTATTGGCGCTGGCGCAGGCCGCGCCCTGGTCCCGGCCGGAAGTGATGGAAGTGCGCGGCGCGGCCGATGGCGCCGTGGAATGGACGATACGGCTGGCTTTGGCACCCGCTGGACAATCTTGGAGCCTATCCCAGTAGGGAGCGTCTTTTGCAGGCAGCACATCAGGAGCGCGGACAAGGCGCGAGGAGGACGCGTGGCGAGCCACGCGACGACTCCCCGCTTCTGAGGGGCGCTTGCAAGAGATGTATTCATCTACTGGGATAGGCTCTTAGTCGTGGAGGTTGATCATGCTGAGCTTGAAAACCGCGTCACTGTGGCCGCTGCCGGCGCGCCTCGCTTGCGCTGCGCTGGCCGGCATGCTGGTGACTGCCCTGCTGCACGTCACGTGGCTCGATGGACTGATGGCTGCAGTGCGATTGGCGCACAGTGAGGAAGCCCGCTTGCGCGCCGATTATCTGGCGGCGCAGGCCAGGGCAAAGCAATTGCCGCAGTGGCGTGCAGAGCAGCGTCAGGCCGGCGCCGAGCTGGCCCTGCTGGAACAGCAACTGCCCGACCAGCAGGCGATGGCGGCGCTGTTGACGGACATTAATGCCGCCGGCCAGTCGCGCGGGCTGCAATTTTCACTGTTCAAGCCGGGCGCGGCGCGGCCGCAAGCGCCGTATGTCGCCTTGCCGATCACGATACAGTTGCGTGGCGGCTACCACGCCATGGGCGCGCTGCTGGCAGACCTGGCGCGCCTGCCGCGCATCGTCACGGTGCATGCGCTGGCCTTGACCCTTGGCAAGGATCGCTTGCTGACCCTGGATGCCGTGCTGCAGGCGTATCGTTTGCCCGAAGCGGGGGAGCTGGCGGCGCAAGCGGCATTGCCTTCACAGGGCAGTGCGCCGGCATGGCGCCCGCTTGCCGCTGTCGCGCCGCATCCTTACGAGGCGGCCGCCCTGGCCGATCCATTTAATGCCTTGCCGCCCGCGCCCGGACAGCGTGGGGGCGTGGCGGGACCCGATCCGCGCCGGGTGCGCGAGCCGCTGGAAAGCGTGGCCTTGCCTGCCATCACCATGGTCGGCAGCGTGCAACAGGACGGGCGCCTGAGCGCGCTGCTGCTGGCGGGCCAGCGCGTGTACCGGGTGGCCGTTGGCCAGTATCTGGGACAAGACCACGGTGTGGTGACGGGCATCAGTGAACAGGCCGTGCAGTACCGTGAATTGCTGCGCGAGGCGGATGGCCCCTGGCGCGAGCGGCGCGGCAGCCTGGCCTTGCAGGTGGCGGGGGCGAAGGCCAGCCTGCCCGAGGCGGCGCCATGAGGCCGCTCCGCATGCTCGTGGCCGCCATGCTGTGTCTGCATGCCGGTGTCCTTGCCCAGGAGGCGGTGGTGCAGGTGACGGCGCCGCGTCTGTATGCGGGCGATAAAATCTCCGTCGATTTCCAGAACGTGGGCGTGCGCGCGGCCTTGCACATCTTGGCCGATGCGTCCGGACAAAACATCATCGCCAGCGACAGCGTGGCGGGCAATGTAACCCTGCGCCTGCGCGACTTGCCGTGGGACCAGGCGCTCGACGTGCTGCTGCAGGCCAAGGGCCTGGACATGCGGCGCAATGGCAGCGTGCTGTGGATCGCGCCGCGTGAAGAAATCCTCGCGCGCGAAAAACTGGAGCTCGAAACGCGCGCGCAGATCGCGGAACTTGAACCCTTGCAATCAAACATCTTCCAGCTCAATTACCAGAAGGCTGAAGCGTTCCGCGCCGTGTTCGGCCTGGACGCGGGGGAAGGGCGCAGCCGGCTGCTGTCGCGCCGTGGCAGCGTGCTGATCGAGCCGCGCACGAATCAGCTGTTCGTCACCGACGTGCCGGCGCGCCTGGAACAGATCCGGCAACTGATCGACAAGACGGATATTCCAACCCGACAAGTCATGATCGAGGCGCGCATCGTCGAGGCGAACGACAGCTTCAGCCGCAACCTGGGGGCGCGCCTCGGTTTTACGGACCAGCGCCTGGCGGCGGGGCAGGTGCCCGGTTTTTCGCTGGGTGGCAGCGGACGCCGCGCGGCCATCGGCGGCACGTATCAGGGCGTGGGCGAGGCGACGGGGCAAACGGTGGCGGGCAGCGGCGCCTTCGTGCCGAACACGCAATTCGTCAACTTGCCGGCCGCCAGCATCAACGGCTTGCAGCCGGCCAGCTTCGCCCTGAGCCTGTTTTCGGCGGCCGCCAACCGCTTTCTGAACCTGGAGTTGTCCGCGCTGGAAGCGGACGGCAGGGGCAAGATCATTTCCAGCCCCCGCGTGGTGACGGCCGACAAGGTGCTGGCGCTGATCGAGCAGGGCATCGAACTGCCGTACCAGGTGGCCACCAGCAGCGGCGCCACGTCGATCACGTTTCGCAAGGCGAACCTGCGTCTGGAAGTGACGCCGCAAATCACGCCCGACGGCAACGTGGTGCTGGAAGTGGACGTCAACAAGGACAGTGTGGGCCAGGAAACCCGCTCCGGTTTCGCCATCGACACCAAGCACGTGCGCACCCAAGTGATGGTGGAAGACGGCGGAACCGTGGTGCTGGGCGGTATTTATCAGCAATCGGAACGGGGCACGGACAGCAAGGTGCCGCTGCTGGGCGACATCCCCGTGTTTGGTGTTTTTTTCCGCAGCACGGGCCGCAGTCAAGAAAAAACGGAACTGATGGTGTTTATTACGCCGAAAATAGTGGCAGATCGGCCAGCAACACGTTAATGTCACATCTTTACGTTTAAGTAACAATGCAAACGAAAGCGGACTGATGGCGACTATGCGGAATTTTTCTTTTGGCAATACTTCTTGGAGTAGGGTATCGAATTGGCTGGTCTTGCTGGCGCTGGGCTTCCTGCTGGCCGCCTGCGGCGGCGGCGGCGGTGATCCGACCCTGGGTACGCCTGGCGGCGCGAGCAGCGGCGTTGCCAGCATCTCGCTCGTGGCCAGCGCCACGACGATTGTTGCCTCGGGCGCCGACGGCACGGAAGTCACGCTGACGGCAATTGTGAAAAATGCAAGCAATAACGCCCTGAGTGGCCAGACGGTTGCCTTCACGGCCAGTTCGGGCACGATCAGCAACACGACGCGCGTCACGGATGCCAACGGCACCGTGGTTGAAAAGCTCAGCGTGAAAGGCGACGCGACCTTGCGCGATATCACGATCAGTGCCAGCAGCGGCGGTATCACGTCCGCTCCGGTCGTCGTCAAGGTAGTGCCGGTCACGTCCGGTATCGCGACTCTGTTGCTGACTTCTTCCAGTGGCACCCTGGCTTCGTCGGGCGGTACCGCGGTCAATGTCATCGCCTTTGTCAAGGACGCCAATAATGCGATAGTGCCTAATGCCAACGTCACCTTCAAAGCAGATTCGGGTGCGCTGGGCGCAACGGTGGTCAGTACCAATGCGCAAGGGCAGGCTATCGTCAGCCTCAACACGGGCGGCGACGCTAGCCTGCGCACGATCAAGGTCAGCGCCAGTGCCGGTGCGCAGACGGCCAATACCGAGATCAGTGTCACTGGCACGAAACTGGCCGCCAATGCATTTTCGTCGACCAACCTGAAAACGAATACCGACATGGTGGTCAAGCTGGTCGACTCCAGCGGCAATGCGCTGGTGGGCAAGCCGGTCACCTTCAGTGCGCAGATCAATCCGCTGACGGTCAAGGGCGGCGGCGCCAGCCCGGCATTGACGGACAATAATGGGCAGCTGGTCTTGAGTTACAACGCTCAATCCGGTACCAGCGATACGATCACCATCAAGGCCCAGGGCGACAGCCTTGCCATGCCCGTGGCGATCAATGCGGCCAATTTCACGATCAACGCAGTCACCGGTGCCAATGTAGCGCTGACAACACTGGCAACGCGAACCTGCTACGCGATCAGCGTACACAGCGATGTGGCCGGTACGCCGCAAACGGGCAATGTCCGTTTCAGCACTTCCCGCGGCGCAATTTACCAGGATGCCGGCTGCGCCACGCCGTTGCTGGCGCCGCTGCCGCTCGTTGGCGGCAATGCCATCGCCTACGTGCAGGCTGCCGGCGCGGGCCGCACGTCGCTGACTGCCAGGAACGAGGGCACGGGCGTGTCGGTGCAGGCCGACGTGGAATTCGTCGCTCCGCTCACGCCACAGGCAACCATCACCTTGCAGGCCGACCCTGCGGTGATCGGCGCCAATACGGCAGGCAGCACCTCCCAGCGCAGCTCCCTTCGCGCCGTCGTGCGTGATGGCACGGCGGAAAACAACCTCGTCAAGAATGCCCAGGTCGGCTTTACCATTCTGAGCGATGCCAGCGGTGGTTCCTTGAGCTCGCCGTCGGTGGTCAATACCGATAGCGACGGCATGGCCACGGTCAGCTATATTGCCGGCCAGGCCAGTACCGGCGTCGACGGCGTGATCGTCCAGGCGCAATTGCAGGGCGTATCGACGAGCAGCGCCACGGCCAAGCTGACGGTCACGAAGAAATCGCTGTTCATCAGCGCCGGCAGCGGAAACGTGCTCGATGGTACGGACAGCAGCACCTATCGCAAGACCTATACCGTGTTTGTGACGGACGCTGCGGGCAATCCCGTCCCTGACGTGATCATCACGGCTGCGGCCTGGCCCAAGTTTTATTACAAAGGCTATCTGCAGTATTCCGCGTCGGCAATCAGCTGGATCGTGGCGCAGCAAGTGGAATGCAAGAATGAGGACCAGAATCGTAACGGCATGCTCGACGCTAACGAAGATGAGAATAAAAACGGCTTCCTCGATCCTGGCATCCCGCTCAATCTGTCCACCGGAGGCAAGACCGACAGTAGCGGCACCACCACCGTGACGCTGACTTATCCGCGCGACAGGGCCAACTGGCTCAATGTCGAATTGACGATTCGTGGCAACAGTTCCGGGACGGAGGCAACTTATGTCGGTTACACTTTGCTTCCGGGACTGTTCTCGGACTTTAACCGCCAGGATGTGTCTCCGCCGGGCGTGAATAGTCCGTACGGGCAGGCGAATGTTTGTAGTGATTCAAAATAACTGTCGCAGCACATGCAAAATCTGTTTTTAGTAGGCCTCATGGGCGCAGGCAAAACCACGATCGGGCGCATCCTGGCCCGCAAGCTGGGCTTGCGCTTTGTCGATTCCGACCACGAAATCGAGGCACGCACGGGGGCGACCATCCCGTGGATCTTCGAGATCGAGGGAGAAGCGAGCTTTCGCCGGCGCGAGGCCGAGGTCATCCGCGACCTCAGCGCCCAGGAAGGGATCGTCATGGCCACGGGCGGCGGGGCCATCCTCAATGCAGACAGCCGCGCCTACCTGAAGGAACGGGGTACGGTCGTCTACCTGCGCGCCAGCGTCAGCAACATCCTCGCGCGCACCAGCCACGACAAGAACCGCCCCCTGCTGCAGACGGCCGACCCGCGCAAGAAGCTGGAAGAATTGACAGCGCAACGCGAACCCCATTACATGGAAGTGGCCGACATTGTGATCGACACGGGCCGTCCTAACGTACAATCGATGGTTCAGACCATCCTGATGCAGCTGGCCAGCCTCGAATGCGAGGCCTCGCCCAACTGCGTCATTCATGCAGAGCCTTCGATGAACGAGCAATCCAAAATGTTGTTGAGCGTAGACCTCGACGAACGCAGTTATCCGATCGCCATCGGTCCCGGCCTGCTGGCCGACGCCGATGCGCTGCTGCGCCATATCAGCGGCCACAAGGTGGCCATCGTCACCAATACCACCGTCGCGCCGCTGTACCTGGGCCGCCTGCAGGCAGCGCTGGCCAGCGATGGCCGCGAAGTGATCTGCATCGTCCTGCCGGACGGCGAAGAATATAAAAACTGGGCCAGCCTGATGCAGATATTCGACGCGCTGCTGGCCAATAAATGCGACCGCAAGACCACGCTGGTGGCGCTGGGCGGCGGCGTGATCGGCGACCTGACCGGCTATGCGGCCGCCAGCTACATGCGCGGCATCGGCTTCGTGCAGGTGCCGACCACCTTGCTGGCGCAGGTCGATTCTTCCGTCGGCGGCAAGACGGGCATCAACCACCCGCTGGGCAAGAACATGATCGGCGCCTTCTACCAGCCGCGCGCCGTGATCGCCGACACCTCGACACTGGAAACCCTGCCGGCGCGCGAGCTGTCGGCCGGCCTGGCCGAAGTGATCAAGCATGGCGCCATCATCGATGCCGCGTTTTTCGACTGGATCGAAGCGAACATGGACAAGCTGATGGCGCGCGACAAGGGTGCGCTCGCCTATGCGATCGCCCGCTCGTGCGAAATCAAGGCCGACGTCGTGCGTCAGGACGAGCGCGAAGGCGGCTTGCGCGCCATCCTGAACTTCGGCCACACCTTCGGCCACGCCATCGAGGCGGGCCTGGGCTACGGCCACTGGCTGCACGGCGAAGCCGTCGGCTGCGGCATGGTGATGGCGGCCGACCTGTCGTGCCGCATGGGCTATATCGACCAGGCGGCCGTCGAGCGCGTGCGCAAGCTCGTCGCCGCCGCCGGCCTGCCCGTCAAGGCGCCGGACCTCGGTGTCGAGCGCTGGCTGGAACTGATGGAAGTGGATAAGAAGAACGAGGGCGGCGCCATCAAGTTCATCCTGTTGAAACCCTTGGGCAGCCCGTGCATCACGTCCGCGCCGCACGAACTGGTGCTGGCCACCCTGGCCGCCGGGGTGCAATAGCCATGACGCCGGAAGACGTCCTCGCCCAAGGATGGCTAGCCCCCTATGCCGCCCATTCGGCACAGGGGCAGGGACGTCGCTTTGCCGAGGCGGCGCACGCCTCGCGCAGCCAGTTCCAGCGCGACCGCGACCGCATCATCCATTCCTCGGCCTTCCGCCGCCTTGAATACAAGACCCAGGTTTTCCTCAATCACGAGGGAGACCTGTTCCGCACGCGCCTGACGCACAGCCTGGAAGTGGCACAGGTGGGCCGCTCCATCGCGCGCAACCTGCGCCTGAACGAAGACCTGGTCGAAGCCATCGCGCTCGCGCATGACCTGGGCCACACGCCGTTCGGCCACGTGGGCCAGGACGTGCTCAACGAGTGCATGCGGGAGCACGGCGGCTTTGAGCACAACCTGCAAAGCCTGCGCGTGGTCGACACCCTGGAAGAGCATTACGGTGCCTTTGATGGCCTGAACCTGATGTTCGAGACGCGCGAAGGCATATTAAAACACTGCTCGCTCGCGCATGCGCGCGAGCTGGGGCCGGTGGCCCAGCGCTTCATCGACCGCACGCAACCGACCTTGGAAGCGCAGCTGACCAACCTGGCCGATGAAATCGCCTACAACAGCCACGATATCGACGACGGCCTGCGTTCGGGCCTGATCACCATCGCGCAGCTGGAAGAGGTGGAATTCTTCGGCCGCCTGTGGCGCGACGTGCAGCAGGCGTTTCCCGGCCTGTCGGGCCGGCGCGCCATCTACGAAACCCTGCGCCGCCTGATCACGGCCCTGGCCGACGATCTGATCGTCACGTCGACGGCCCTGATTGCGGACGCCGCTCCCCGCGACGTCAGCGAAGTGCGCGCCAGTCCACCGCTGATCCGTTTTTCGGACGCCATGCGTACGGACGCGACGGAGCTCAAGCGCTTCCTGCGCGCGAACCTGTACCGCCACTACCAGGTCAACCGCATGCGGGTCAAAGCGAGCCGCATCGTGCGGGAACTGTACGACAGCTTCATGGCCGAACCGGCCCTGCTGCCGCCCGATTATCAGGTCAGCGGCGATGATGTGACAAAGCAGGCGCGCAAGATCGCCGACTATATCGCCGGCATGACGGACCGCTACGCGATCCGCGAGCACCGCCGGCTGTATTCGCTCGACGAGCTGTAACGGTCACTGCGGGCACTGACCTGCCCGCGCGACGCTGCGTGTCGGGTTACGCCGTGCCGGCTAACCCGACCTACCGATGCAAACGGCCATGGGGAATCCGACGTAGGTCGGATTAGCGTAGCGTAATCCGACATGTCTGCGCTATACCACGACACTTCATGCCAACAATGTTGTCGGATTACGCGCTGGCGCGCCTCGGCGGCTCCGCTAATCCGACCTACTCCGCATTGTCGGTCCTGTCAATCGGCATGATCATCTAGGCCCCCGCACGATCACCCCAATATCCGTACGGCAACTTCTTTTCTATCATGGCAGCAAGTCAACAAGGGCTTGCCGCCCATCGTCAAGGAGAGTGTCATGATCGAATCGCGCCGCAGTTTCTTGCGCGCCTTGCCCGCCGTTACCATCGGGGCGGCCATCGCGCCGCTGCCAGGCAAGGCCGCCACCAGGGGCGAAGGCGGCCAGCGCTGGGCGATGGTGGTCGATGTGCAGAAATGCATCGGCTGCCAGGCGTGCACGGTCTCCTGCATCATGGAAAACGCCGTGCCGGAAAACAGCTTTCGCACCGTCGTCTCGACCTATGAAGTCAAGGAAGAGAACCGCTGCGGCACTTACATGCTGCCGCGCCTGTGCAATCACTGCGCCAATCCTCCCTGCATCCCCGTCTGTCCCGTGGGCGCCACCTTCCAGCGCAAGGATGGCGTCGTCGTCGTCGACGGCGACCGTTGCGTGGGCTGCGCCTACTGCGTGCAGGCCTGCCCCTACGATGCGCGCTTCATCAACCACGAGACGGGCAAGGCCGACAAGTGCACGTTCTGCGCGCACAGGGTCGATGAAGGCCTGCTGCCGGCCTGCGTGGAAACCTGCGTGGGCGGCGCGCGCATCTTCGGCGACCTGAATGATCCGGACAGCATGGTGCATCAGCTGCTCAGCGAGAACAAGGTGAAGGTGCTCAAGCCTGAACAGGGTACCCAGCCCCACGTGTTTTACCTGGGACTGGACACGCGCTTCGCCGGCCACGTCGAAGGCGAAGCGACACTTTGGCAACCGAGCAAACACGGGAAATAAACCATGGACAGCCACATCACCGAAATTCTCAACGTCACGCGCGAAGCGGCATGGCTGCCGTGGGCGGTGCAGTATTTTTTCCTCATCGGCCTCAGTTACGGCAGCTTCATGCTGACCTTGCCGTACTTCGTCTTCGGCCGCAAGGCGTATGAACGCCTGGGGCGCATCGCGCTGCTGGCGTCCCTCGTCTGCGGCATGACGGCGCCCGTGGCGCTGCTGGCCGACTTGCACGGGCCGGGCCGCTTCTACCATTTCTACATTTACTTCCAGCCGCAGTCGTGGATGTCGTGGGGTTCGTTCTTCATTCCCCTGTATCTGGGCTGTCTGATGCTGTACGCGTGGCTGGCGCTGCGCGGGGACTTCGCCACGCGGGGGAAGGGTCGGGACCGCCTGGCCTTTGCCTATCGGCTGCTGGGACGTGGAGGCGCCGCATCGCGCCAGGCCATCATCACCGCCGCCGCCTTCACCCTGCTCGCCGCCTTCGTGGTGGGGCTGTACACGGGCATGGAAGTAATGGTGGTGCGCGCCCGTCCACTGTGGTTCACGCCGTTCCTGCCGGCGCAATTTGCCGCCACGGCCTTTGTCGGGGCGGTGGGCCTGGCGCTGCTGTTCAACCGTTTCCTGCCGGGCCGCGACATGGCGCTGGAAGTGTCCTTGAACCGCGCGCTGGCCCTGTCGCTGGCGCTGGTGCTGGCATTGGGCGGCGGCTGGCTGTTCGTCAGCCTGTCCGGCGTAAGCGCCAGCCACAGCATGGCCTTTACCCAGGTGGCGGGCATGCCGCAATGGCAGTTCACGGCAGTCTGGGCCGTGCTGTCGTCGATCGTGCCGATGGCCCTGGCCATCTGGCGTCCCGCCACGAGTGGCCTGGTCAACGGCCTGATCGCGCTGCACAGCGCCTGGATGATGCGCTGGACGATTTTCATCGGCGGGCAGAACATCCCGAAGACGGGCGCGGGCCTGTACGACTACCACCTGCCGATGGGGAACGACGGCTTGATGGGGATTATCGGCACGGCCGGCCTGTGGATCGCGCTGCTGTTGCTGATGCTGGAATTTTTGCCATGGGCTGGACGCGTCGTCGCTGCACGCAGCCGTCCCGCCATGGCCACGCACTGAGGAGTCAACAATGAACGATCAAATACACAACGACGACCGCAACGACGTCCCTGAAGACGAAAAAGAAAAACGCCGCAAGCTGCTGCGCTACGGCGCCATCGGCGGCGGGCTGGCCGCCTTTGCCGCCAGCTTTTCCACCACGGCCGGCCGCATGGTCGACCACGCGCTGGGCAAGGACAAACCCGTACAGCGCTTGCACGGCAATTCGCTGGCGCCCGAGTTTTCCGTCGACACGGCCACGGGCAAACTGACGGTCAATCCCGACCAGCAGGTCAGCTACACCATGTGCATGGGCTGCACCACGTTTTGCGGCGTGCGCGTGCGCCTGGATAAAAAAAGCGGCAAGGTGCTGCGCGTGGCCGGCAATCCGTACAGCCCCCTGTCGGCCGATCCGGCGCTGCCGTACCAGACCCCGATACGCGACAGCTTCATTTCCCTGTCGCGTTTCGAGGAAAAGGGCTTGAAGGGACGTTCCACCGCTTGCGGCCGCGGCAACGGCGTGCTGGAACAGATGGAGTCGCCTTTCCGCGTGCTGGCGCCCATGAAGCGCGTGGGACCGCGCGGCGGCGGCCAGTGGGAGCCGATCGCCTTCGACCAGTTGGTCAAGGAAGTGACGGAAGGCGGCGACCTGTTTGGCGAAGGCCACGTGCAGGGCTTGCGCGCCTTGCGCGAGCTGGAAAAACCGATCGATCCGGCGCAGCCGGAACTGGGTCCGCAAGTCAATCAGGTGGGCCTGATGTGCAGCACCGACGATGGCCGCCTGGCGTTCGGCACGCGTTTTTTCAAGCAATCGTACGGCAGTCTGAACCTGGTCAACCACGGCTCGTATTGCGGCGGCGCCTACCGCAGCGGCTCGGGCGCCATGTTCGGCGACATGAAGAAAATGCCGCATGCGAAAGTGGACTTGGAAAACACGGAGTTCTGCATCTTCGTCGGCACGGCGCCCGGCAATGCGGGCAACCCGTTCAAGCGCCAGGGCACCTTGATCGCGAAAGCCCGTTCGGGCAAGCGCGACTTCAGCTACGTCGTCGTCGACCCCGTGCTGACGAATGCGGACAGCCTGGCCGCGGGCGACCGCAGCCGCTGGGTGCCGATCAAGCCGGGCACGGATGGCGCGCTGGCCATGGCGATGATCCGCTGGATCATCGAGCACGAACGCTATGACCGCAACTTCCTCGTGCAGCCGAACCTGAAGGTGGCGGAAGCGGCGGGCGAAGCCGCCTGGTGCAACGCCACGCATCTGATCATCAGCGAAAAAGGCCATCCGCGCGACGGCCGCTATCTGCGCGCGTCGGACATCGGCGCGGTGGAACTGGCGGAAGAGGAGCGCTACAAGGATGGCGACGCGTTCTGCGTGATCGACGCGGCCACGCAAGCGATCGTGCCGCACAATGCCGCCAAGGGCGAAGCGCGCCTGTTCTTCGACGGCCCGCTGGACGTGGCTGGCGCGCCGCTGCATCTGAAGACGGCCATGACGATGCTGAACGAAGAAGCGCAGCGCCACAGCATGGAGGACTATTCCAGCGCCTGCGGCATCCCGCTTGACATCATCGAAGGCCTGGCGCAGGAATTGACCAGCCATGGCAAGCGCGCCGCCGTCAATGCGCACGGCGGCATGATGTCGGGCGCCGGCTTTTATAACGCGTATGCGCTGGTCATGCTCAATACCCTGATCGGCAACTTGAACCGCAAGGGCGGCACCCTCGTCAACGGCGGCAGCTTCAAGGATGCGGGCCCCGGCCCGCGCTACAACCTCGAAAGTTTCGACGGCGAGATCAAGGCGGCCGGCATGCCGATCGGGCGCAACGTGCCGTATGAAAAAACCTCGGAATTCAAGCTGAAGAAGGAAGCGGGCAAGGCGTATCCGGCCAGGGCGCCGTGGTATCCGAACGCGCCCGCGCTGGCCACCGAATGGCTCACCAGCGCCATGAACGGCTATCCGTACACCTTGAAGGCGCTGATCCTGTGGAGCTGCAATCCCGTCTACGGCATCACGGGCTTGCGCGCGCAGATCGGCAAGGAGCTGGCCGATCCGAAGAAGATTCCCCTGATCGTCGCCATCGATCCCTTCATCAATGAAAGCTCGGCGTTTGCCGACTACCTGCTGCCCGATACCTTGCTGTATGAAAGCTGGGGCTGGGCCGGCGCCTGGGGCGGCATGCCCGTCAAAATGAGCACGGCGCGCTGGCCCGTGGTCGAACCGCGCGTGCAAAAGACGCCGGACGGCCAGAGCATCTGCATGGAATCGTTCTTCATCGCGCTGGCCAAAACGATGGCCTTGCCCGGCTTCGGCCCGGAAGCCCTGCAGGACATGGAGGGCCAGCGCTTCCCCCTGCAGCGCGCGGAAGACTGGTATCTGCGCGGCGGCGCCAACATCGCCTGGCAAGGCAAGACGGCCGTGCCTGAGGCGAGCGACGACGATATCGCGCTGTCCGGCGTGGCGCGCATCCGCCCCGAACTGGAGCGCACCCTGAAGCCGGAAGAATGGCGCAAGGTGGCCTTCATGCTGGCGCGGGGAGGGCGCTACCAGAGTTATGGCGAGATGTTCGGCCTGCGCCTGCCGCCGCCAGCGAATGCCAAGGCACCGGCGGCTGCCGCACCGGTCGTCGACGAGACGCCGTACCCGCAGGACTGGTCCACGCACCGCTACCTGAAACCGATGATGCTGTACAACGAAGGGCTGGGCGTGAGCAAGAATAGCCTGAGCGGCAAGCGTTTCCCCGGCACGCCCGCGTGGAGGGTGGCGGCGTTTGCCGACGGCACGCCCGTGCGCAAGGCTTATCCGGCCAGCGAATGGCCGTTTGAGTTGATCAGTTTTAAATCTGCGCTGCAGAACTCGTACAGCATCGGCGCGCGGCGCTTGCGCGGCATCCATCCGGACAACCCGGTCGCCGTGCATCCCGACGATGCGGCGCGCCTGAAGCTGGAAAATGGCGACCAGATTTATGTGGAGACGCCGGGCGGCAAGGCCAGGGCCACGGTGATGCTGCGCCACGGCGTGCAGCGCGGCGTGATCGCCGTCGAACACGGTTTCGGCCACAAGGAGCACGGCGCGCGGCCCCACCGCATCGGCAAGCTGCGCCAGCCTGATGAACCGGCCATCGGCGCGGGCATCAACCTGAACGACCTGGGATTGACGGACCCAAGCCGCGGCGACAAGAACGTGTTCGTCGATCCCGTCTCGGGCACGTCGGTGCGGCAAGGGCTTCCCGCCCGCATCGTGCGGGCCTAGATTTGCCCGCCCGCCATCAGCAGCCGGGCCACCTCGGCTGCTGAATGCAGGCCCAGTTTTTCCATCGTGTTATGGCGGTGCACCTGCACCGTCTTGTCGCTGATACCGAGTTCGCGGGCGATGACTTTCGAGGCCTTGCCTTCGGCCATGAGCAGCGCCACTTCGCGCTCGCGCGCGGTGAGCCTCGCCAGCGCCGTTTGCGCCGTATTCGCGCAGGCGGCGCTGCGGCTTTCTTCCACGCTGCGGGCCACGGCACGCGAGACGGCGTCCAGCAATACCTGGTCCTTGCACGGCTTTTCCAGAAAATCGCAGGCGCCCGCCTTCATCGTCTGCACGGCCATGGCCAGGTCGCCGTGGCCGCTGAGGAAAATCACGGGCAGCGATATGGCGTGTCCGGTCCTGTTATTCAACTCCTGCTGCAGTTCCAGTCCGCTCATCAGCGGCATGCGCACGTCGAGCAGCAGGCAGCCCGGCACATGGCCCTCGTAGCGCTGCAGGAAATCGCGCGCCGATTCGAACGTCTGCACTTGCCAGCCGGCCGAATCGAACAGATAGGCCAGCGAGCGGCGCATGGCGGCGTCGTCGTCGACGACAAAGATGATCGCATCGCTTTCATTCATGGTGTTTCCTTATCTGCTTCCATATGCGTATCTTCGGGCAGGCGGAACCAGACCGTCAAGCCTGGCGCATCGGCGTTGGCGTGGGCCGACAGGCTGCCGCCGAACGACTCGATGATGCTTTTGCTGAGGGACATGCCCAGTCCCAGGCCTTCGGCCTTGGTGGTAAAGAAGGGCTCGAACAGGCGCGCCATCTGCGCCGCATCGAGGCCGCAGCCGGCGTCGCGCACGGCCACCGTGCAGGCGCCGTTTTCGCGGTGCAGCAGCACGCCGATCGGGTGCTGCGGATGGTCGTTTTCCACCTGCGCGTCGAGCGCATTTTTCAGTAAATTGAGCAGCACCTGCTGCACCTGCTGCGGGTCGGCCAGCACGCGTGGTGCGGCGCTGACCGCCTCGTGACGCCAGCTGATGTTCGCTTGCGGATGGGCCGCGCGGAACAGCGATACCGCCTGCTCCACGGCGTCGGCCAGCGCGAAGGCCGTGCTGTGCGCGGGACGCTTTTGCGCCATCGCGCGGATGTGCCGGATGATGGCGCCTGCGCGCTCGCTTTGCGTGGCGATTTCCTGCGCGCCGTCGAGCAAGGGCGCCGCGTCGAGCCGTCCCGCCGCGATGCGGCGCGCCATGCCGCGCGCGAAATTGCCGATGGCCGCCAGCGGCTGATTCAATTCGTGCGCGATGGCGCTGGCCATTTCTCCCAGAATCGCCAGGCGCGCCGTGTGGTCGAGCGTGGCCTGGCGCTGGCGCGCCTGTTCTTCCAGCGCGCGCTGCTGGTGCTGGGCGGCGCGCAATTGCTCCGTGCGCCGGCTGACCAGGTATTCTACGCGCACCGTATGCACGGCCCAGGCCACCAGCAAGGCCAGCACCAGCAGCATCCAGCCCCAGTAGCGGCGCAGGGCCGTCTCGAACGTCAGCTTGTTCAAATAGGCATAGGGGCCGATGCGCAGGTCGCGGAACAGCTCATCGACGATCTGGTAATCGCTGGGGACCGTCCAGCTGTAGCCTTCGCCGGTGCGCGGCATGGCCAGCAGGGCCTGCGCCACTTTTTTCGCCAGCGGGGGCGGCGTCTGGCGCAGGGCCACGAAGGGCCAGTCCGGATACAGCCGCGACGAACTGGCGCAGCGAAAACCGGGAATCGGACGCGTGGTGATGACGCGCAATTCCTCGGCCCGTACTTCGCCGCGCGCCACCATCTGTTCGAGCAAACAGGTGCGCACGATGCCGGCATCCATGCGGCCAGCCCGCACGGCCTCGACGATCTGTTGCGAGGGAAAACCGCTGTAGCGCAGGCTGGAAAAATCGTGCGCGGGATCGATGCCCGCTTCCTGCAGTTCGCGCGCGGCGATCTGGTAGCCGCCAAACGCGTCGGGTGCCACCGCCATCACGTTCTTGCCCGCCAGGTCGGCCAGGTCGTGCAGCGGCGACGCGCTGCGCACGACGATGGCCGAGCCGATGGCCTGGCGCGGCGAGTCCGTCCACGGCGATTCCAGGGTGGCGATGCGGCTGGCGCCGTCGCTGTGTTCGAGCGCCACGTAGTGGCCGCTGCTGGTGATGGCAAAGGCGATGGCCTGCGACTGCACGGCGCGCGTCAGGCCCGCCTGGTCGTAGTCGGCCAATGTAAAACGGATGCCGGGGATGCTGGCCTGCAGGTGGCGCGTCACGTAAGACCAGTCCTGCTGCACGGCGTCGCCGCCCTTGTACGCGAGCACGCCAATTCTTACTTCTGGCAAGTCATCCGCCGCCTGTACGCCGTGCAGACACAGCGCCGTCAGCGCCAGTACGACTAGCCTGCGCACTAGAACATGCTGCGTTGCGCCGCGCGCGCATCGCCGAACAGGTCCAGCAGCAGTTTCTTGATCGGTGCGGGCAGCGGCGCGTCGGCGATTTTCGCACCGTCATACCAGACGTGCCTCGCTTCCCCTATCTGCGCCAAGCGGCGCGCCAGGGTGATGCGGCAGGGGACGATGTGCAGTTTGTAGTGGGTAAACACGTGCACGATGGGCAGCAGCCGTTCCTGGGTCTCGATCTCGCCGAACGGCGCCACGGCGCGCGCCAGCGCCTCCTGGCTTATCTCGCGCGGTGCGACTTCATCGGCCAGCACGTGGCCATCGAGTTCGGGCAGCGACAGCAAGCCGCCCCAGATGCCGGAGCCGGGGCGCTGCTCCAGCAGCACCTGACCGTCGTCGATGATGGCCAGCATGACGGCGTGTTTTTCGGGGCTGGTTTTCTTTGGTTTGCGTACCGGCAGATCCTTGGTGCGGCCGGTGGCGTAGGCCACGCAGCGCGGCTGCAGCGGGCAGCGGCCGCAATCGGGGCTGCTGCGCGTGCACAGGGTAGCGCCGAAGTCCATCAGGCCCTGCGTGTAGGCTTCGATACCTGTTTCAGGCAGCAGCGCCTCGGCGCGGCGCCACATGGCTTCCTCGACCCGTTTTTCGCCGGGATAGGCGTCGATGCCGAAGGTGCGCGCGAACACGCGCTTGACGTTGCCGTCCATGATGGCCGCGCGCGTGCCGCTGGAAAACGCGGAGATGGCGGCGGCCGTCGAGCGGCCGATGCCGGGCAGGTCGGCCAGTAGCAGCGGGTCGCTGGGGAAGACGCCGTCATATTCGGCCACCACGCGCTGCGCGCACTTGTGCAGGTTGCGCGCACGCGTGTAGTAACCGAGGCCGCTCCACTGCGCCATTACGTCTTCGACGGGCGCGCTAGCGAGGTCGCGCAGGGTGGGAAAGCGTTCGAGGAAGCGCGCGTAGTAGCCGAGCACGGCGGTGACCTGCGTTTGCTGCAGCATGATTTCGGACAGCCAGATCAGGTAGGCGTCGCGCGTGTTTTGCCAAGGCAGCGCGTGGCGGCCATGCTGCTTTTGCCAGGCGATGACGGTGGCGGAAAAAGTCGGGTCGACGTAATCTTCCAAAGGTGCCGCGCCCGTGGCGGGCGAGAGCGGATGCAGCAGACGTTTCATGCAGGATTCCAGTATTCTGTTGTTGGATGGTGCTGATGTTGCTCAGCCAGCGCTAGCGGCGCGCAAGGCCGCGAGCAATTGCGCCAGCTGCGCCTTGTCGCGTTCGAGCGCCGCCAGGCTTGCTTCGAAGCCGGCGATTTTCTGTTCCAGGCTGCCCGTGGCGTCGTGGATGCGCTGGATCGAGGCAAAGCGCAGTTTCAGCTGTTCCTTATACTCGACGATCTGCGCTTCGAGCGGCGCCATGATGACTTTCAGCCAGGCGCTGGCGTCGTCATTGGCGTTGGTGAAACTGCGGCGCACGCGCGAGGCGATGGTGTCGAAGAATTTTTCCATCAGCACGACGCGGCTGGTGGTCAGCAGGGTCGCCGTGCCGAACTGTTTATGGTAGACGGCTTCGATGTCGGCGATCTCCTGGCGGTAGCGGGCCAGCGAAAACGGCATCGGCAAGGCCAGCGCCAGGCCATGTTCGGAAGCGAATTTGCGGTACATCACGTTCATCATTTCCGTGATCTCGGCCGTCTTGCGTTCCGAGCGGTCGAGGTTCTGGCCGATGCGCTCGAAATACTGGCGCACGGCTTCGCGCAGGCCCGTGAAAAAGCGGCTGCGCTGCATGGCCGCGCGCACGCCGTCGATATCGTCGCGCACGATGTCCATGCCCAGGCTCGTGTACAGCTCCGTCGACAGGCGGGTAAACACGGCGCGCGTCGCCTGCAGCTTGAACAGGCTGCTGTCGAATTCCTTCTTCTCGATGTCGATGCGCCGCATCATGTGGGCGATCACGCTCTGGTTCTTGCCGCGCAGGCTGTGCAGCTCGTGCAGCTGTTCGGCGATGCCGCGCGCGCGGGCCGCCGCCTGCACCTGCTGCGCCGCTTCGATGGCGTCCAGGTCGAATGCCAGCTGGCGCCGGATGATGTCCTTGCGCGCGGGGATCAGCTCCTCGAACAGGGCCGTCTCCAGCGCCTGCAGGCGGCTTTTTTCCAGCAGCGCCGCATCGTGGTTGATCTTGCCCACCAGGGCCTTTTGCGCCGAGACGGGGAACACCTGGCCGGCGTCCAGCGTCAACAGGTGCGCCACGCTGGCCTGCTGGCGTTCGATCGCTTGCGCCACCTCGGCATCGCCGCGCAATTCGTCCCACATGCTGTCGATCTTGTTGAGCACCACCAGGCGTCCCGCGCCGGCGCCGATATGGTTGCGCCATACCTCGATGTCGCTGCGCGTGACGCCCGTGTCGGCCGCCAGGATGAACAGCACCGCGTGCGCATTCGGGATCAGGTTCAATGTCAGTTCCGGCTCCGTGCCGATGGCGTTCAAGCCCGGCGTGTCGAGGATGACCAGGCCCTGTTTCAGCAGCGGATGGGGGAAGTTGATGATGGCGTGGCGCCACATGGAAATTTCCACCTGGCCGTCCTCGTCAAGCATGGCGGGAGCGTCCGCATCGCCGGCGTCATACAGGCCGTAGCGCGCCGCTTCTTCCACGCTGACTTTTTTCGTCAGGCTGACCTGGCGGATGGCTTCCTGCATGTCGTCGCCCGCTTCGATATTCAGGGGCAGGACGGTCCAGGCGGCGGTCAGCTCGCGGTAGTCGCTGGTCGACAGGTTCTGCGCACGCGTCTCGATGGGCAGCAGGCGGATCGATGGCGGCCAGGCCGCGTCGTACAGCAGCTCGGTGGGGCACATGGTGGTGCGGCCCGCGCCCGAGGGCAGGATGCGCTGGCCATAGCCGGCAAAGAAGATGGCGTTGATCAGCTCGGATTTGCCGCGCGAGAATTCCGCCACGAAGGCGACGGATAAACGGTCATCGAGCAGGCGGGAGCCACAGCGCGCCAGGCGCAGCGCGGAGGCGCCGTCGACCAGGCCCGCCGCGCTGGCGGCTTGCCGGTATGCCTGCAAGGCGGCCTGCACGTCCTGCCGCCATGCGCTGTATTGTTCCAGGTCTCTGACCATCTGGCTCCCTCTGTGAGTGTGCTTACTTTTGACAATTCACGCAGTAAAACGTGGAACGCTGTCCCTGCACGATTTGCCGGATCGGCGCGCCGCAGACGCGGCAGGGCTTGCCCGCGCGGTTGTACGTGAAATACGTCTGCTGGAAGTAGCCGGACTGGCCGTTCACGCCGATGAAGTCGCGCAGGGTGCTGCCGCCCTGCACGATGGCTTCGGCCAGCACGTCGCGGATCGCCTGCGCCAGTTTCTCGTAGCGGGCCAGGCCGATGCGCCGGGCCGGCGTCTTCGGGTTGATCCCCGCGCGGAACAGGCTTTCGGAACAATAGATATTGCCCACGCCGACGACGATGTCGCCTGCCATCAGCACCTGCTTGATGTTGGTGCCCTTGTTGCGCGTTTTCTCGAACAGCAGCTGGCCCGTGAAGCCGCCTTCGAGCGGCTCCGTGCCCAGCCCGCGCAGCAGCGCGTGGCCGTCCAGCGGGCCGTCGGCCTCGTCGTGCCACAGCACGGCGCCGAAGCGGCGCGGGTCCGTCATGCGCAGCACCTGGCTGCCGCCGTCCGCGTCTTCCACGATGAGGTCGAAATGGTCGTGCTTTTGCGCCTGCGTCCCCGTCGGCAGCACGCGCAAATGGCCGGACATGCCCAGGTGGATGATCAGGGTGCCGTGGCGGAAGTGGATCAGCAGGTATTTGCCGCGCCGCCCCGTCAGGCCGATGGTTTGCCCCGACAATTGTTCGCCCAGGGCAGGAGGAAAGGGCCAGCGCAGGCCGTCGCGGCGCAGCACGACGGAGCGCACGGCGCGCCCTTCGAGATGGGGCGCGACACCGCGCCGTGTGACTTCGACTTCTGGCAATTCTGGCATAGGGCTCGAATGGTTGAAAACCGGGTAAAAAACAGGCGGCTTGCCGGCCGAGGACTGGCTCTGGCAGGCTACGCCGCCACGACGCATATATTTCGTTACATACGTGAAGTACGCGATAGCCGCGTTGGGCGTAGAATCAAACTTTGCCGTTTAGCCAGGATCAGCCTTTGAAAAACGCTTTCGCCATTGTAACCTTGTCCGCCCTGATGGCCACGCATGCCATGGCACAGACGCCTGTCGCCCCCGCCGATGCCGCGGCCAGCCCCCTTGCGTCCGCGCCCGCCGCGCCGCAGGAGCCGGACGCCACCTCCAAGGAGGGGGCCGGCGGCGGCGAGCTGCCGAAGGTCGAATTGAGCAGCGACTTGCTGTACAAGCTGACCAAGGCCGAGATGGAATTCAAGAGCGGCCAGTGGCAGGGACCGTACGTGACGATGATGGTGGCGGCGCAGCAGACGCGCGATCCGCGCCTGGCACGCCGCGCTTCCGAAATGGCGCTGGCCGCCAAGCAGGGCAGCGAGGCGCTGGCGGCCATCCGCCTGTGGCGCGAGCTGGCGCCCGACTCGGACGAGGCGACGCAGTTCTTCCTCGGCTTTGTCGTGTTGACGGACAAGATCGAAGAAGCGGAACCGATTTTCGCCGAACGCCTGGCCAATGCGCCGCAAGGCGCACGGGGCGTGGCCCTGTTCCAGATGCAGCAGATTTTGTCGCGCTCGAATGACAAGCTGTATGCCTATTCGATGGTGACGCGTTTGGTGCAGCCTTACCTGGACATGTTCGAAGCGCACCTGGTGCTGGCGCAGGGCGCCCTGTCGATCGGCGAGCGTGACCGCGCCATCGGCGAAGCGAACAAGGCGCTGGCGATCAAGCCGAACTCCGAGCTGGCCGTGCTGACCCTGGCGCAAGTGACGGGCGAACCCGAGGCGGCGGGCAAGGTGCTGGCCGCTTTCCTGCAAAAGAATCCGGACGCCGTCGAAGTGCGCGGCGCATACGCGCGCCTGCTGGTCGAACAGAAGCAGCTGGAACCGGCGCGCGAGCAGTTCCTGCTGCTGCTGAAAAGCGCGCCCGATAACGTGGGCGCCCTGTATGCGCTCGGCATCGTGGCGTTGCAGCTGGAAGACACCAAGGGCGCGGAGCAGTACTTCAAGCGCTTCCTGGCCGTGCTCGAAAAATCTCCCGGCGACACGCGCGATCCGTTCAAGGCCCTGATGATACTGTCGCAGATCGCCGAGACGCGCGGCGACACGGCGGGCGCCATCGCCTGGCTGGACAAGGTCGACAACAGCGCGTCGGCAGGCTATGTCGAGGCGCGCTTGCGCCGCGCCCAGCTGATCGCCCGCGGCGGCAATCTCGATGCGGCGCGCAAGGCGCTGACGGAAATCGAAACGGATGATCCGGCAAGCCAGGCGCAGGTGCTGCTGGTCGACGCGCAATTCCTGCGCGACGCCGGCTATGTGCAAAGCGCCTACACGGTGCTGGAAAACGCCTTGCTGCGCTTTCCCGACAATCCGGAGCTGCTGTACGACTACGCTTTGCTGGCCGAGCGCATGGACAAATTCGAGCGGATGGAGGCCAGCCTGCGCCGCGTGATGGCGCTGGCGCCGGACAACCAGCACGCGTACAACGCGCTCGGTTATTCGCTGGCCGAACGGGGCCTGCGCCTCGAGGAAGCCCATGCGCTGATCGAAAAAGCCTTGCAGATGGCGCCGGGCGACCCGTTCATCATGGACAGCATGGGCTGGGTGCAATTCCGCATGGGTAACCTGGCCGCCGCGGAAAACGCGCTGCGCCGCGCCTATGCCGTGCGCAGCGATCCGGAAATCGCCGTCCACCTGGGCGAAGTGCTGTGGCAAAAGGGCGACAAGGCCGAAGCGCAAAAACTGTGGCGCGAGGCGCAAGGCAAGGACCCGAAAAACGAGGCGCTGAAAAGCACCTTGGCGCGCCTGAATGTCAGTTTGTGATTGAATCGATTATCTCAACTATAAAAAACCAGCGCCATGGCGCTGGTTTTTCCTTGTACCCATGTTAAAAAAACTGCTTCCCCTCACACTCGTCTGCCTGTCACTCTCGGCCTGCTCGACCCTGAGTTCCCCATTCTCGTCAGGCGCCGCGCCATCCGCCAACACCGTCGCGCCCTACCGCGAACAGGTGGAGCTGACGGGCCGCCTGAACGTCGTGTACCAGAAAGATGACAAGCCCGAATCGGCCACCGTCAATTTCAACTGGCAGCAGACGGCGCAGCGCACGGACGTGACCCTGTATTCGCCCGTCGGCAGCACGCTGGCGACGATTGCCGTCACGCCGCGCGAGGCCGTGCTGACGCAAAGCGGCAAGGCGCCGCGCAGCGCGCCCGATGTCGACACCCTGAGCGCGCAGTTGCTGGGCTGGTCCTTGCCCGTATCGGGTTTGCGCGACTGGCTGCAAGGGTATGCCGTGGGCGCCGACGGCAAGCGCTTCGTCGCTTCGCCGGCCAACGACAGCGTGACGACCAAAGACGGCTGGCGCTTGCGCTATGTGTCGTGGCAAGAAGTAGGGCAAAATGCGGCCGACAAGACACCGGGCGCCTTGCCCCAACCGCGGCGTATCGATGCCGAACGCAATGCCAGCGCGCAGGCCGATGCCGTGTCGCTGCGCATCGTCCTCGATCCCGCCCCATCCGCACCAGCACCATGACATTGACGACCCTGAATAACTGCCCGGCTCCCGCCAAGCTGAACCTCTTTTTGCACGTCAACGGCCGCCGCGCCGATGGCTACCATCTGCTGCAGACGGTGTTCCAGTTGCTCGACCATGGCGACACCCTGCACTTCGCGCTGCGCGACGACACGGCGATTGTCCGCGTGACGGAGCTGGCCGGCGTGCCGCAAGAGCAGGACCTGATCATCCGAGCCGCCAGGCTGCTGCAGGCCGAAGTACTGCGCCGCACGGGCGCCTTGCCGCGCGGCGTCGATATCGCCATCGACAAGGTGCTGCCCATGGGCGGCGGCTTGGGTGGCGGCTCGTCCGACGCGGCCACGGCGCTGATGGCGCTCAATCGCCTGTGGCAGGCCGGTTTGACGCGCGAGGAATTGATGGCGCTGGGTTTGCCGCTGGGCGCCGATATTCCGTTTTTCATCTTTGGCGAAAACGCCTTTGCCGAAGGCGTGGGCGAAGCCTTGCAGCCCGTCGCCACGCCCGCATGCTGGTATGTGGTGATCGAGCCGGGCGTGCAAGTGCCGACCGCCGCAATTTTTTGCGCGGAAGGCTTGACGAGAAATACCGAACCCGTCACAATAGCGGACTTTTCCAGGTACCTCGCAGAAGGAAACGATGCGGGCGGGTTTGGAAAGAATGATTTACAGCAAGTAGCATGCAGTCTTTTCAAGCCGGTAGCAGATGCGGTAGAATGGCTGGGTGCTTACGGTGAGGCCAGGATGACTGGCTCCGGTGCTTGTGTATTTAGTGCGTTTGGCAGTCAGGAAGAAGCGGATGCGGTGCTCAGCAATGTGCCACCAGTCTGGGTCGCCTGGAAGGCAAAAGCGCTGAATCGCCACCCGATGCTCACCATGTTGTAGAGAGCAAAAAAAGATTTTGCTTAGCGTCAAATAGTCGGTATAATACTGGCCAACATGACGGCAAGCAGTCAGTAACGTAGGGGAATCGCCAAGCTGGTTAAGGCACTGGATTTTGATTCCAGCATGCGAAGGTTCGAATCCTTCTTCCCCTGCCACCATTTCACCGTAGTCTGTCGATGCGAAGTTGGCGTCCAGTACGGGAAAAAGCAGATGTGCCGCCACGCGGCATATTCTAAACAATGACTGACCGGGCCTATGCCCGGTTAGTGCTTTTCAAGACTTCTTTATCACCTCTTGGGACTCCCATGGCTTACGAAAACCTGATGGTTTTTACCGGCAACGCGAATCCAGCGTTGGCAGAGGGGGTCGCAAAAAACCTCGGCATTCCTCTCGGTAAAGCAAACGTTTCGAAATTCTCCGACGGCGAAGTAATGGTCGAGATTAACGAAAACGTACGCGGCAAGGATGTTTTTGTTTTGCAATCCACCTGTGCTCCAACCAACGACAGCCTGATGGAAATCATGCTGATGGTTGATGCCTTGAAACGTGCTTCCGCTGGCCGCATCACCGCCGCGATTCCTTACTTCGGCTACGCCCGTCAAGACCGCCGTCCACGCTCCGCGCGTGTGGCGATTTCGGCCAAGGTGGTGGCGAACATGCTGGAAGAAGCCGGTGTCGAGCGCGTCCTGATCATGGACTTGCACGCTGACCAGATTCAAGGTTTCTTCGATATCCCAGTCGACAATATTTACGCTTCGCCAATTTTGCTGGGCGACCTGCAAAAGAAAAACTACCAGGATCTGCTGGTGGTGTCTCCGGACGTCGGCGGTGTTGTCCGTGCGCGCGCCCTGGCAAAACGCCTGGGCTGCGACCTGGCCATCATCGACAAGCGTCGTCCAAAAGCAAACGTGTCCGAAGTGATGAACATCATCGGTGAAGTCGAAGGCCGCAACTGCGTGATCATGGATGACATGGTCGACACGGCAGGCACCCTGACCAAGGCTGCCGAAGTGCTCAAAGAGCGCGGCGCGAAAAAAGTCGTGGCGTATTGCACGCACGCGGTGCTGTCGGGCCCGGCGATCGACCGTATTTCGGCCTCGCCGCTCGATGAGCTGGTCGTGACCGACACGATCCCCCTGTCCGAAGCGGCCCTGGCCTGCGGCAAGATCCGTCAATTGACGTGCGCGCCGCTGCTGGCCGAGACGTTCAAACGCATCATCAAGGGTGACTCCGTCATCTCGCTGTTCATCGATTAATTCGGTAAGAGCAGCAACAGACGTAATGCCTGCGGCGCGACCGGCTTTTGCCTGTTGCGCCGCAGTGTTTTAGTTTTCGGGGTGTTTACACCCATTTTCGAGGATTCCTGGTCGCGGGAGTCCTCATAACACAAGGCGCAAGCCTTGTTCTTCTTGGAGTTTCACATGAAAGTTATCGCATTTAAACGCGAATTGCAAGGTTCCGGAGCGAGCCGCCGCCTGCGCATTTCCGGCCAAACCCCTGGTATCGTCTACGGTGGCGCTGAAGCCCCGGTGCTGATCTCGCTGGATCACAACGCCCTGTACCACGCGTTGAAAAAAGAAGTGTTCCACTCGTCGATCCTGGATCTGGAAATCGACGGCGTTTCCCAGCAAGTTCTGTTGCGCGACTTCCAAGTCCACGCATACAAACAACTGGTTCTGCACGCTGACTTCCAGCGCGTTGACGCTAAGCAAGCTATCCACGTAAAAGTGGCGCTGCACTTCGTAAACGCTGACGTTTCCCCAGCAGTCAAACTGCACGGCGCGACCATCAGCCACGTAGCCAACGAAATCGAAGTTTCGTGCCTGCCAGGCCAACTGCCAGAATTCATCAACGTTGACCTGTCGAACATCGACGTCGGTCACTCGCTGCACGTTGGCGACCTGGTCCTGCCAGCTGGCGTGACCGCTGTCACCCACGGCGCCAACCTGACCATCGCTACCGCTTCGGTACCGGCTGGCCACGTTGCTGCTGAAGCCGAAGCCGCTGCTGCTGAAGCCGACAAGAAGTAATTTTGCCGCCGCAGCAATGCGGTAGTCGCAAGGAAAAACCCGCCAGGTTCGCCGCGCGGGTTTTTTTCTGCCTGTTTTCACCGATAATGCTTTCTTTTACATTGCAGACACAGCCATGCCCATACGCCTGATCGTCGGCCTCGGCAATCCGGGACCCGAATACGAACAAACCCGCCACAATGCCGGCTTCTGGCTGGTGGACAATCTTGCCAACAGCCTGCCCGGCACGCGCTTGCAGCGCGATTCGCGCTACAACGCCATGCTGGCGAAAACGTCGATTGGCGGCAACGAAGTCTGGCTGCTCGAACCGCTGACGTTCATGAACCGCTCGGGCCAGTCCGTGGGCGCGCTGGCGCGCTTTTTCAAGATCGCCGCCGATGAAGTGCTGGTCGTGCACGACGAACTGGACTTGATGCCCGGCATTGCGCGCCTGAAAAAGGGCGGCTCGGCCGGCGGCCACAATGGCTTGAAAGACATCACGGCCGCGCTGGGCACGCAGGATTACTGGCGCTTGCGCCTGGGCATCGGCCACCCGCGCACCCTGAGCCTGCAGCAGCAGGTGGCCGATTTCGTGCTGCACCGCCCGCGCCGCGAAGACCAGGAGCTGATCGAGCAGGCGATCGACAAATCGCTGCAGGTGATGCCGCAGATCGTCGAAGGCAAGTTCGAGGCGGCCACCATGAAACTCCATACCGCGTAGTTATTTGCCCGCCTTGCCGAAGCCGGCCATGATGGTTTTCGCCATCTGCTGCTGGCTGGCCTGGGCGCTGCTGCCGTCGCCCGCGTTGGCGGCGATCAGCAAGCCGTCGCCGCTGCCGGGCGCCAGCGCGATCAGCGCGTGCCAGTAGCCGTTCGAGCCCAGGTGGGTGAGTACACGCTGCGGCGCCTGGGGCGGGAAGTGCATCACGCCCCAGCCCAAGGCCGCATGCGTGTCGCCCTGCGCCGTGTGCAGCAAGACATACGTTTCCTGTTTCAGCAGCCTGCCCTTGCCCTGCTCGCCATGCAGTTGATCGAGCGCAAATTTGGCCCAGTCGTGCATGCTCAGGTGAATTTCCCCATCGGGCGCCATCATCAGCGGATTGCTGGCCATCAAGCCGGCGATCGGCTTGTTTTCCTTGTGGCCCAGATTCTGTCCGCGCACCGTGGAACCGAAGGCGGCCCGCATGCCCAGAGGGCCGAACACTTCCGCCTGCATCAATTCCTCGTACGTCTTGCCCGTGACACGCTCGGCGATGGCGGCGGCGATCATGGCGCCGCTGTTCGAGTAATGCGATTCGCCGCGCGGCGCGGCCACGGGCGCGTCGGCCAGCGCGCGCTGCGCGTACTCCTGGCGCAGCAGCGGCAAGGGGCGCGTGTCCGCGTAGGTGGAATCGATCCACGCTTCATCGGGATTGGGCGGCAGGCCGGCGCGGTGCGACAGCAGATCCATCAGATTGACGTCGCGGTATTCGGCGCGCATGCCGGCACTCAGCGCGGGCAGCATGGTTGACAGCGGCGCATCCCACGACAGCACGCCCCGTTCCACCAGCCGCGCGATCAGGGTCACCGTCATGGCCTTGCCGTTGGAGCCGATATTCCACACGTCATCGGCGCGCACGGCATCGTTGCCGTCATTGGCCCGTACGCCAGCCTGCGCCTGTGCCTCGATCTTGCCGTCGCGAATGACAAGCATCGCCATGGCCGGTACGCTCTTGTCGGCCAGCGCCTGCTGCAGCATGGCGTTCAAGTCATGGGCGCGGGCGGCGCCGCTGAGCAGCAAGGTGGTGCTGCAAACGAGTGCGGCAAGCAGGGTTTTCATGGAGTCTCCAGTCGATAGGGTGAGGTGAACATGTTAAAATGGTCGCAAAACATGATTTAATTATTGTTTTACGATAATTTATTCTAACCACACTTGACACTTTCGTATACTTTTAAAGATGAAAAAAAATCCAACGGGACCGGCGGCGCTGAGCCGGCGCGTGCGCTACGGCGTTTCGGGATTCTTTGTGCTGTACCTGCTGCTGACGGTGCTGGGCTGGCTGGCGCCTGCGCCGGCCGCGCAAGGCAGCCTGGGCGGCGCAGGCATGTATGAACTGTTGCTGCAATTGCAGAGCCAGCCATTCGAGCGCCTGGCCGCCATGCCCCTGTGGCAGCGGGGGCTGGGTCTGGCGCTGGCCTTGCCGGCTTTGTGCGTGCTGGCCGATGCCGTGCGCCAGCTGGCCCTGGTCTTGCGCCAGTTCGAGCAGGGCGTGTTTTTTACGCCGCAGGTGGCGCGCCACTTTCGCCGCTTCGCCGGCGGCTTGCTGCTGGGAACGGTGCTGACTTTGCTGGAACCCACCGTGCGCGGAATGCTGTTTGGCTTGCTGGAAGAGGGAACGCGCCAGTTGCGCCTGGTTATCGACATCACGGGCGGCGACCTGTGGACCTTGCTGCTGTGTTCGGTTTTCTTTGCGCTGGCGCAAATCCTGCATGAAGGCCAGAGATTGGCCGATGAAAACAGCGGGTTCATCTGATGGGTATCGTCGTGCGCCTCGATCTGGTACTGGCCAGGAAAAAAGTGAAATCGAAGGAACTGGCCGCCTTTATCGGCATCACGGAGCAGAACCTGTCCCTTTTAAAATCGGGCAAGGTGCGCGGCGTGCGTTTCGATACCTTGTCGAAAATTTGCGAGATGCTCGAATGCCAGCCCGGCGACATCCTGGAATTCGATGCGTCGCAGGCGGATGACGGGGATGGCGACAGTTAAGGTCGCCAGGGCGGTTTTTTTGAAGAGTAGGGTGCATAGAGGTACAATTGACCCTTAGAGCATGAATACAGCAAGATTATCCAGAAAACGCCCGCAACGGCCGTTTTGCACCAGCCGCTTGCCGGCAATATTGATTATTTAAAGGTTTTCCATGAGTCTCCAATGCGGTATCGTCGGCTTGCCGAACGTCGGCAAGTCCACCCTGTTCAATGCACTGACGAAAGCCGGCATCCCGGCTGAAAACTATCCGTTCTGCACCATCGAGCCGAACGTCGGCGTCGTCGAAGTGCCGGATCCGCGCATGGATGCGCTGGCCGCCATCGTCAAGCCGGAACGCATGGTCAACGCCATCGTGGAATTCGTCGACATCGCCGGCCTGGTGGCCGGTGCATCGAAGGGCGAGGGCCTGGGCAACCAGTTCCTGTCGCACATCCGCGAAACGGACGCCATCGTCAACGTCGTGCGCTGCTTCGAAGATGACAACGTCATCCATGTGGCCGGCAAGATCAACCCGCTCGACGATATCGAAGTCATCCAGACCGAACTGGCGCTGGCCGACATGGGCACCGTGGAAAAAGCCATCCACCGCGAAAACAAGAAAGCCCGCTCGGGCGACAAGGACGCGGCCAAGCTGCTGGCCATCATGGAACGCATGATGCCGTACCTGAACGACGCGAAACCCGTGCGCGCCATGGGCCTGGACGCCGACGAAATGGAACTGATCAAGCCGCTGTGCCTGATCACGGCCAAGCCAGCCATGTTCGTGGCCAACGTGTCCGACACGGGTTTCACGAATAACCCGCTGCTGGACCAGCTGACGGCGTATGCGCAATCGCAAAACGCCCCCATCGTCGCCATCTGCGCGGCGCTGGAAGCGGAAATCGCCGACCTGGACGACGCCGACAAGGGCGCCTTCCTGGCCGATATGGGCATGGAAGAGCCGGGCCTCGACCGCCTGATCCGCGCCGGCTACAAGCTGCTGGGTCTGCAAACCTACTTCACGGCGGGCGTGAAGGAAGTGCGCGCCTGGACCATCCCCGTGGGCGCCACGGCGCCACAGGCGGCCGGCGTGATCCACACCGACTTCGAACGCGGCTTCATCCGCGCGCAAACCATCGCCTATGACGACTTCATCGCCTACAAGGGCGAAGCGGGCGCCAAGGAAGCGGGCAAGATGCGCGCCGAAGGCAAGGAATACGTGGTCAAGGATGGCGACGTGCTGAACTTCCTGTTCAACGTCTAAATCCCGGCAGGTCCCGTACGGGGCGAGCATGAACCCTGCAAGTCATTGATTTGCAGGGTTTTTTATTGCCCGTTTGTTTGACTTCATCGCCTTGCCATGCCGCGGATTCCTGCCCGGCCGGTTGCGCTTGTCTTGCCTTTTCCTATACAATGAGAATAATTCTCATTTATATTGATGTGCCTGCCGTCTTGCTGGCCATCGACCACAGGAAGGGTATCGTGAGCACCGCCGAGTTAGCGCTACAGCAGCAAGTCAGCAGTCTGTACACCAACCACCACCGCTGGCTGCGTGGCTTGTTGCGCCGCAAGCTGGGCAATGCCTTCGACGCGGCCGACCTGGCGCACGATGTGTACCTGCACCTGATGAAGACGGGCAGGGTGCCGCCGGCCGGGGAGTCGCGCCGCCATCTGACGCAGATCGCCAACGGCATGGTCATCGACCTGTACCGCCGCCGCCAGATCGAGACGGCCTACCTGGAAGTGCTGGCCCTGGTGCCCGAGGCGCTGGCCCCGTCCGAGGAAGAGCGCGCGCTGGTGATCGAGGCGCTGACGGAAATTGATGCGGTGCTGCACGGCTTGCCCGCCAAGGCGCGCAAGGCCATGCTGCTGTGCAAACTCGATGGCCTGAGCTACCGCGACATCGCCGCCGAATTGCAGGTGTCCGTCTCGTCCGTCGAAAAATACATCGCCGCCGGTTTGCTGGCCTGCTACCAGGCCTTGCATGCGCGAGACGCCTGAACCATGGATGTGGTGATCGCGCCCGCCATCGTGCAGCAGGCGGCCCAGTGGATGGCGCGCCTGTGGTCCGATGACGCCAGCGACGAAGACCGGGCTGCCTGTGCCCGCTGGTGCGCCGCCCATCCGCACCACGCCATCGCCTGGCAGCGTTTGCAAGCGTTCGAGGGCAAGCTGCACAGCGTGCCGCGCGATGCGGCCCGGCACGCGCTGCGGGAGCCGGCACCGGCCGCCTACCTGAGCCGCCGCCGTGCCCTGAAGCTGCTGGCCGTGCTGCTGCCCGTGGGCGGCATGGCGTACCTGCTGCACGGCACGGAGGCCTGGCAAGTGGCCACGGCCGGTCACGGCACGGCCACCGGCGAGATCCGCGAGATTATCTTGCCTGACGGCACGCGCGTCATGCTGGCCTCGGCTTCCGCCATCGACGTGCGCTTCGACGCGAGCGAGCGCTTGCTGGTCTTGCGCGCGGGCGAAATCCTCGTCACCACGGCCCATGATCCGGCGCAGAGGCCATTCCGCGTGCAGGGCCGCCACGGCACGGTACGGGCGCTGGGCACGCGTTTTACTTTGCGGCAAGACGAATACACGTCGCGCGTCGCCGTCTTCGAAGGCGCCGTCGAGATACGCCTCGCGCATGCGCCCGGCAACGCCGTGGGCGTCGCCACGGGCTACAGTGCCATCTTCTCGGCCGACATCGTGCAATCGGCCGCCCCCGTGCCGGCCAGCGCGGCAGCCTGGAGCAAGGGCGTGCTGGTGGCCGACAACATGCGCCTCGATGCCCTGATCGCGGAACTGGCCCGTTACCGCCCCGGCCTGCTGCGCTGCGACCCGGCCGTGGCCAGCTTGAGTGTCAACGGCGTGTTTCCCCTGCGCGACACGGACCGCGCACTGCACAATCTTGCGCTGGCCTTGCCCGTGCAAATCGTGGCGCGCACGCGCTACTGGGTGACGCTGCAAGCCCTGCCCCAGGCTTCTGCCTGACAATTGCGCGGGAGCGATTGAGGGTTTTGCATTCTCGTTCGGGATATAGGGTGAGAGCCACCCTTATCCATTGAACTTATGCACGCTTTTTCCCGTTTTTCCCATGAGTAGCCCAAGCAGCCAGGCCGGCCCGATCAGCCGGATACTGCAGCCCATCCGCGGGCGCCTGATCGCCGCCGCCGTGCTGGCCGGCACGGGTTCCATGCTCACCCTGGTGCCGCTGGCCGGCATCGCGCACATCGCCAGCATCGCCCTGGCCCCTGCTGCCACGCAGCTTGGCATCTGGCCCACCATTCTCGTCAGCGTCGCCTGCCTGTTTGCCGGCATGGCCCTGATCACGCTGGGCGAGCTGGCCGCGCATCTGGCCGACAACCGCCTCACCCATCAACTGCGCCTGCAAGCCATGCAGCGCCTGGGGCAGGTGCCGCTGGGCTGGTTTACCAGCCGTGCCTCGGGCGAGGTCAAGCAGGCGATGCAGGACGACATCAACACCCTGCACAGCCTCACCGCCCATTTTTATACGACGACGGGGCGCGCCGTGGGCGCCATCGCCATCTCCGTCCTTTATCTGTTCGCCATGGACTGGCGCCTGGCCCTCGTCGCCATCCTGCCGTTTCCCGGCTTTTTTCTCTTCTTCGGCCGCGCCATGAAGGCCAGCGCAGGCAATATGGAGCATTTCGTCGCCGGCATGGGGCGCATCAACAATGCCGTGGTGGAGTTCGTCAATGGCATTCCCGTGGTCAAGGCCTTCGGCGCCACGGGACGCGCGCATGGCAGTTACCGCGCGGCCGTCGATGCGTTTGCCGAGGCGTTTGCCGCGTTCACGCGCCCGCTGGTCGGTTCGATGGCCAATGCCAATGCGCTGATCGCGCCCGTCGCCGTGCTGGGCGTGGTGCTGATCGCCGGCACCGTGTTTGTGGCGCTGGGAGCGATGGCGCCCGTGGATATCCTGCCGTTCGCCCTGGTGGCGCCCGGCATTTCCGCGCCGGTGCTGCTGTTGCACTATCTGACGCATGACCTCAACAACGCCACGGGCGCGGCCCAGCGCGTGCAAGCCTTGCTCGATACGCCGGTGCTGGCGCAGCCGGCGCCGGAGCAGCAGCAGTTGCCCAACGGTACCGAGATCCGCATGGAGCGTGTGGGCTATGCCTATGACGGACACAACAAGGTGCTGTCGGACATCACGCTGACCATGCAGCCCGGCACGGTGACGGCCATCGTCGGCGCCTCCGGTTCCGGCAAGTCGACCCTGGCGCGCCTGCTGCTGCGCTTTTTCGACCCGACCGAAGGGCGCATCACCCTCGGCGGCGTCGACCTGCGGCACATCGCCACGCCCGAGCTGTACCGGCGCATCGGCTTCGTGCTGCAGGAAGTGCGGCTGATCCACGCCAGCGTGCGCGAGAACATCGGGCTGGGCCGGCCATCGGCCAGCTTGCATGCGATCGAAGACGCGGCGCGCCTGGCGAATATCCACGAGCGCATCCTGGCCTTGCCGCGCGGCTACGATTCCGTCATTGGCGAGGATGCGCAACTGTCCGGCGGCGAGTTGCAGCGCGTGAGCATCGCTCGCGCCGTGCTGCTCGACCCGTCCGTGCTGGTGCTCGATGAAGCGACGGCCGCGGCCGATGCGGAAAACGAAGTGGCGATCCAGGACGCGCTGTCGCGCTTTGCCCGTGGCCGCACCCTGCTGGTGATCGCGCACCGGCTCGACACCATCATGCATGCCGACAACATCGTCGTCGTCGAGAACGGCGCCATCGTCGAGCAGGGCAGCCATGCCGGCTTGCTCGCCCACGATGGCCGCTATGCGCAACTGTGGGCGCTGGGCGGCTATCAGAATTCCCCGGAAGAAACGGTGCTGCCATGCTGAAGACATTCATTCAACTGCTGGGCGACGATGCGCGCGTGTTCCGCCGCTACTGTGCCATGGCGCTCGCGTATGGCGTACTCAGCGGCTTGACGATCACGGCGCTGGTGCTGGCCCTGGGCCGCCTGCTGGGCGGCGACGCCGGCGGCGCGGCCCTGTGGCTGCTGGTGCTGCTGGCCGGGCTGCTTGCTTGCTGGGCCTGGCGGCGCCAGGTGGAAAAAGCCGGCGTGCGCGTGGGCGTGACGGTGCTGCAAGGGGCGCGCCAGCGCTTGGGCGACCACGTGGCGCGCCTGCCCGTCGGCTGGTTCACGCCGGAGAACACGGCAAAACTGGGCCATGTCATCACGCAGGGCATGATGAACGTGGCGCAGCTGCCCGCCCACGTATTGACGCCCGTGATCTGCGGCGCCGTCACGCCCGTGGTATTGCTGGCCGCGCTGTTTGTGCTGCACTGGCAGCTGGGCGTGATGGCGCTGCTGGCGCTGCCCCTCCTGGCGGGTACCTTGCGGCTCACGGCGCACCTGGGCCAGCGCGCCGACGACGCTTATCACCACCATTTCGCCCGGACCAGCCAGCGCCTGGTCGAGTTTGCGCAAGCGCAATCCGTCTTGCGCGCCTTCCATGGTGACGGCGATGGTGCTGCTGACGGCGGCACGCGTTTCCTGCAGCAAGCGATCGACGGGCAGCGCCACGCGGGCACGCGGCTGATCTATCTGTCGGCCTTGTCGTCCGTGCTCAACGCCTGGTCCGTGCAAGCCATCTTCGCCGCCTTGCTGGCCGCCGTCGCGCTGTGGCTCGATAGCGTGCTGGGCGGTGCAGCCGCTGCGCCGGACGCCATCGCCGTCATCGTGGCCTTGCTGCTGGTGGTGCGCTTCGTCGACCCGCTGCAGGAAGTGGCCAGCTACGGCGAAGTGCTGCGCGGCGCGCGCGGCCCGCTCGATGCGGCGCGCGATATTTTCGCCGTGCAGCCGCTGCCGGAAGCACGCGGGCCGCAGGCGCCGCGCGATGGCGCGGTCGAGCTGCGCAATGTGCACTTCCGCTATGCACAGGACCAGCCCGACGTATTGACGGATATCAATCTGCACATTGCGCCGGGCAGCATGACGGCGCTGATTGGCGCTTCCGGTTCTGGCAAGACGACATTAGTACGCCTGATGGCGCGCTTCTTTGACGCCAGCCAGGGTAGCGTGCTGGTGGGCGGCGTCGATGTGCGGCACATGTCCAGCGAGCAATTGGCTGGGCAGATCAGCCAGATCTTCCAGGACAGCTATCTGTTCCAGGGCAGCATCGCCGACAATATCCGTATCGGCAAGCCGGGCGCCACCGATGCCGAGGTGCTGGACGCGGCGCGCCAGGCGGGCGCAGCCGAAATCATCGCCCGCCTGCCGGAGGGGCTGGCTACGCCAGTGGGAGAGGGCGGCGCGCGCCTGTCCGGCGGCGAACGCCAGCGCATCGCGATCGCCCGCGCGCTGGTCAAGGATGCGCCGATTCTGCTCGTCGACGAGGCGACGGCCGCGCTGGACGCGGAAAACCAGGCCGCCATCGCCGAGGCGCTGGCGCGGCTGCGCGGCAAGCGCACGGTGATCGTCATCGCGCACCAGCTATCGACGGTGGCCATGGCCGACCAGATCGTCGTGCTCGACGGTGGCACGATCCGCGAGCAGGGCGCGCCGGGCGCCTTGCGGGCACAGAACGGCCTGTATGCGCACTTCCTGGCCCAGCGCCGGGCGGCCAAGGGCTGGCGCATCGCCTCCGCCGCACAGCAGCCATGAACGGGATGACGATTTGATACAGGCGCGTCTGTTTTTCGTCTTCCTGCTGCTGTGTGCGGCTTCGCTGCTGGTCGGCGCCAGGCACATCGCCTGGATCGAACTGCTGTCGTCTTCCTGCGCGCTGTCTGACGACGCCTGGCTGACCCTGACGGCCAGCCGCCTGCCCCGCCTGGCGGCGCTGGTGCTGACGGGCGTGGGCCTGTCCGTCTGCGGCGTCATCCTGCAGCACATCGTGCGCAACAAGTTCGTCGAGCCGGCCACGTCGGGTGGCCTCGACGCGGCCAAGCTGGGCATCCTCGTCGCGCTGACCGTGGCGCCGTCCGCAGGCACGGCGGGCAAGATGGCGTTCGCGCTGGCCTTCTGCTTTGCCGCCAGTCTCGTGTATGTGACCCTGATCCGCCGCATCCGCTTCAAGAACACGATCCTGGTTCCCGTGATCGGTCTCGTGTATGGCGGCGTGCTCAGCGCCGTGGCCGAGTTCTATGCCTACCGCCACAACATCCTGCAAAGCATGCAGGGCTGGCTGCTCGGCGATTTCTCGAAAATCGTGCAGGGCAACTATGAAATCATTTATCTGGTCCTGCCCATCGTTGCCCTCGCGTATCTGTACGCGCAGCGCTTTACGGTGCTGGGCATGGGCGAGGGGCTCGCTACCAGCCTGGGCCTGAACTATGCGGGCACGGTGGCGCTGGGCCTGATGCTGGTGGCCGTCACGGTGGCGGCCACGGTGATCACGGTGGGAGCGATCCCGTTTGTCGGGCTGGCCATCCCCAACCTGGTGGCCTTGCGCCATGGCGACAACCTGGGCCGCACCTTGCCCATCGTCGCCCTGTACGGCGCCTCGCTGCTGCTGGCCTGCGATATCGCCGGGCGCCTGCTGATCTACCCTTTCGAAGTGCCGATCGGCCTGACGGCGGGCGGCGTGGGCGGGGTGCTGTTCCTCATGCTGATCATCCGGGGACGCAGATGAGGCGCATCGTCAAGCAGCGCACGCTCTGGCTGGCCGTGTTCGTCCTGGCGCTGGTTTTCCTCTTCCTCGGCGCCAATTTCGATGTCGATTACATCATCCCGAAGCGCCTGGCACGCCTGGCCGCTATCGTCATCGGCGGCGTATGCGTGGCCGTGTCTTCGATTGTTTTCCAGACCATTGCCGGCAACCGCATCCTGACGCCGGCCGTCATGGGTTACGAAGCCGTGTATTTGCTGTTGCAGTCGCTGCTGATCCTCGCGATGGGCATGCACAGCGTGCTGCTGCTGGGGCAGAACGGCAATTTCATGCTGTCCATTGCGCTGATGCTCGCCTACTCGTGGGCCATCCATTACTGGCTGTTTCGTGATGGCAAGAACGACGTATATTTTTTGCTGCTGCTGGGCTTTGTGCTGACGATGGTGATCGGCACGTTCACCCAATTCATCCAGCTGCGCATCAGCCCGGGCGAATTTGCCATCTTGCAAGGATTCAGTCAGGCATCGTTCAACAAGGCGCAGCCCGCACAACTGCTGTATTCGGCCCTGCTGGCGGGCGCCGCCTGCGTGGCCGTGGCGAAGACCCTGCCGGCGCTCGACGTGCTGGCGCTGGGCCGCGAGCAGGCCATCTCGCTCGGCATCGATTACCGGCGCATGGTGCAGCTGCAGCTGGCGCTGATCGCCGTGCTGGTGGCCGTGTCGACGAGCTTGCTGGGACCCACGGCCTTCATGGGCATCTTTGTTGCGAACACGACTTACGCCCTGGCCCGCACGGCGCGCCACCGCCTAACCTTGCCTTTGGGCTGCGGCATCGCCATTGCCATCTTCCTCGCCGCCCAGCTGCTGGTCGAGCATGTTTTCAATTACCGGACCACGGTCGGCATCCTCGTCAACCTGGTGTGTGGCGCGTATTTCCTCGCGCTCATGGTCCGCACCCGAGGCACCGCATGATCCACGTCAACCACATTGAAAAAAGTTACGGCGCCAGGCGCGTGCTGGCCAAGGTCAGCGCACAGTTTCCCAAAGGGAAAGTGACGTCCTTGATCGGCCCCAACGGCGCAGGCAAGACGACCTTGCTGATGCTCATCGCGCGCCTGCAGGAGGCGAACAAGGGCGAGATTACGATAGGCGGGCGCGATATCGCGTCAATCAAGATCCAGGACTATGCGCGCCAGGTGGCCACCCTGCGCCAGGCTCCCGATTTCCATCTGCGCCTGACGGTGGAAGAGCTGGTTGCCTTCGGCCGCTTCCCCTACAGCCGCGGCGCGCTGACGGCGCAGGACCGGCAGGCGATAAGCGACGCCATCGCTTTTTTGTCGCTGGAAAAATTGCGCCTGGCATATGTCGACGAGCTGAGCGGCGGCCAGCGCCAGATGGCCTTCCTCGCCATGACGATAGCCCAGCAGACGGACATATTGCTGCTCGACGAGCCGCTCAACAACCTCGACATGAAGCACGCCGTGCAGATCATGCGCGCGCTGCGCCGTCTGTGTGACGAGCAGGGACGTACCGTGGTCCTGGTGATCCACGACATCAATTTCGCCGCCAATTATTCGGACCACATCGTCGCCATGCAGGACGGCGCCGTGCGCTTTGCCGGTCCGGCCCACGAGGTCGTGACGGAACAGCGCTTGCGCGCGCTGTACGACATCGATTTCCATATCGTGCGCAATGAACGCGGCTGCCTCTGCAATTACTTTACCCCCACAGGAGCTTGAAATGATCTGGAACAAATCCCGCTGTGCGCTGGCCGTGCTGCTTGCCGCCGCGGCCGTCTTGCAAGGCTGTACCGACAAGCCGTCCACGCCTGCGCCAGCGCCCGCCGCCTCCGCGCCACCGCAGGCGTTCGCGCCCATCACCATCGTGCATAAACTGGGCACGACGGTGATCGACAAGCGTCCGCAGCGCGTGGCCGTGCTCGACATGAACGAGGTCGATTTCCTCGACCAGCTGGGCGTGCCCGTGGCCGGCATGGTGAAGGATTACGTGCCGCATTTCCTCTCACGCTACAAGGATGACCAGGGCATCCGCGACCTGGGCGCCATCGTGCAGCCCAATCTTGAGCATATCCACGCGCTCCAGCCCGACCTCGTGCTGATGACGTCGATCCAGGCCAATCACTACAAGGAACTGAGCCAGATCGCGCCCACCTTGCATTTCGACGTCGATTACCAGAACAGCGAGAGCAAGCACATCGACGTGGTCAAGCAGCATTTGCTGATACTGGGGCGTATCTTCGGCAAGGAAGACATCGCCAGCCTGAAAGCGCAGGAGCTCGACGCCAAGGTGGCGGCCGCGCGCAAGGTGACGCAGGCGCGTCCCGAGAGGGCGCTCATCGTGCTGCACAACAACGGCGCCTTCAGCGCGTTCGGCGTGCGCTCGCGCTACGGTTTTGTTTTCGACGCGCTGGGCGTGAAAACCGCCAGTTCGGCCATCGAGGCGGGCTTGCATGGACAACCGATTACCAGCGAATTCATCCAGCAAGCCAATCCCGACATCATTTATGTTGTGGACCGCACGGCCGTGATGGAACACCGTCCCGTCATGACGGCCAAGCAGATGGCCAATCCGCTGTTGCGCCAGACCAATGCCTGGAAGAACGGCCGTGTCGTCTTCGTCGATGCCGACGCCTGGTACATCACGGCGGCCAGCGTGACGTCGTTGAAACGGGTGATCGACGACGTGCTCAGCGCTTATGAATGAGAGCAATTATTTTTTGTAATGATTCGTATTTGCGTTGAGGGTTTTGTCTTTTCGTCCGGGAAATAGGGTGAGAACAAGCAATCACCCATCTGAAAAGGACTTAATTATGGCAATACGCATGGCAGCACGCCACCTTCCCGCCTTGAACCTGAGCCGTATCGCCACCGCCGTGCAACTGGCGCTCATCACGGGCTTGAGCCTGGGAGCGCTGGGCGTGGCGGCCCCTTCAGCGTACGCGCAGGAGGCGCAAGCCCGGCAAGCGTTCAGCGTGCCGGCGGGAACCCTCGGCCTGGCGCTCAATACGTTCGCGGCGGCGGCGGGGATCGAATTGACGGTGGATGGGGGCCTGCTGCAGGGCAAACACAGCGCCGGCCTGGCCGGCAGTTACAGCGTGCCCGAGGGTTTTTACGAATTGCTGCGCGGCCACGGCCTGCACGCCGTGCGCGAAGGCAATGGCAGCTACACGGTGCGCCGCGAAGCGGCCCATAGCGCCGCCGCCGAGGCGGCCGCAACCATGCCGGCCGTGACGGTGTGGGGCAAAGGCAACACCGTGACGGATGCCTATGCCGGCGGGCAAGTGGCATCCGGCGGCCGCGTGGGTTTCTTGGGCGATAAGGATTTCATGGAAACCCCGTTCAACACCATCAGCTATACGGACAAATTCATCGAAGACCGGCAGGCGCGCGACATCACCGATGTGATTGCCGCCAACGACCCTACCGTCTTCAGCAGCGGCATGACGGGCATCATCGGCGAGAATTATTCGATCCGGGGCTTCAGTTCGAATATCGGAGATGTCGCGTTTGGCGGGCTGTACGGTATATCGCCGTACTACCGCACCTCGCCTGAAATGTTCGAGCGCATCGAAGTGCTGAAGGGGCCATCGGCCTTGCTCAACGGCATGCCGCCGGGCGGCTCGGTGGGCGGCAGCATCAATCTCGTGCCCAAGCGCGCGGGCGACACGCCGCTGGCGCGGGTGACGGCGTCGTACATGTCGGACTCGCAATGGGGAGGACATATTGATCTGGGGCAGCGTTTTGGCGAGAATAAACAGTTCGGCATCCGCGTCAACGGCGTCTACCGCGATGGCGACGGTGCCATCGACCACCAGCAAAAGAAGACCCGGCTCATTTCCGTGGGCCTCGACTGGCGTGGCAACGGCGCGCGCCTGTCCGCAGACCTGTATAGCAGCGAGGACCGCGCCGATGGCTTGAACCGGGGCGTCAACCTGGCCGCCGGCTTGCCCGTGCCGCGTCCGCCGAAACCGGAGACCCTGCTCAATCCCAGCTGGGCTTTTTACGACACCAAGGACAAGGGTGCCATGCTGCGCGGCGAGCTGGACGTGAACGAACAGGTGATGGCCTACGCCGCCGTGGGCGCCAGCCAGGCCGACTACCGGTCGACGGGCGCCTATCTGATCCAGGTGTTCAACACGGCCGGCGACTATCGCACCAATCTTGCGGACCTGGGTTTTGATGTGGAGAAACAGTCGGCGGAAGCGGGCTTGCGCGGCAAGCTGCGCACGGGCGATATCGGCCATCAATGGGCCGTCAACGCCACGTATTACCACCACACGGACAAGCAGTACGGACGCCGCAATACCTTGGCGAAAGATTGGATCACGAATATCTATCGCCCCGTCTGGGGGCCGGCGACGCGTTTCGAGGCGCCGCAAATTTCCAAGGCGGAACTGCGTCTGGCTAGCTTCGGCCTGGTCGATACGCTTTCCTTTGCGCAAGACAAGGTGCAACTGACGGCGGGCTTGCGCCGCCAGGAAGTGCTCAGCGATAACTTCAACATCAAGACGGGCGCGCGTACCTCGCGTTACGACAAAGGCGCCACCACGCCAGCCGTCGCCCTGCTGGTCAAGGCGAGCAACACGGTTTCTCTGTACGGCAATTACATCGAAGGCTTGAGCCAGGGCGCCACGGCGCCGTTGACGGCGGCCAATTCGGGCGAAGTCTTTGCGCCATACAAGTCGAAGCAGGCGGAGCTTGGCTTCAAGGCCGACCTGGGCGAGTTCGCGCATACGGTCAGCGTATATGAAATCAAGCGGCCCAGCAGCTATGTCGACCCGGTCAGCAATGTCTTCTCTTTCGGCGGCGAGCAGCGCAACCGTGGCATCGATTGGGGCTTCTTCGGTTCGCCCCTGCGCGACGTACGCCTGATGGGCGGCGTCGCGTATGTCGATCCGGTCTTGAGGAAGACCGTGGGCGGCGCCAACCAGGGCAAGCAGGCAACGGGCGTGCCCAAGCTGCAGGCAAAGCTGGGCGTCGAGTGGGATACGCCCGCCATCCCCGGCGTGACCCTGACGGCGAACGCGACGGCGGCATCGAAGCAATACATCAATAGCGACAACTCGCTGTCCGTGCCGGGTCGTACCGTGTTTGACCTGGGTACCCGCTATGCCACCGCCGCGGCCGGCCGGCCCCTGACCGTGCGCGCCAGCGTGACGAACGTCGGCAACAAAGCGTACTGGGCGCTGCCGCAATGGACCAGCCTGGGCCTGGGCGCGCCGCGCACCTTCATGCTGTCGGCCACGACGGAGTTTTAAGCCGTCTTGCCGCTAGTCGTCCGGACCGCGTGCCGGACGGCTGGAACGCTGCCACGTCCACATCAGGCCGATGCCGGCCGAGGTGCCGCTGTTCTGGCGCAGCAGGGGGCTGGCGCGGTTGGCGGCGCCCGTGTAGTTGTCGTAGCGTAAAAATGCAAAGGCGCGCCAGTCCCGGTGCAGCCGGTAGGAGCCGCCCAGGCCCAGACGGGTGAGCATCAGCCCGCTTTTGGCCGCATACGCCGGGCGCCCATCGGTGGCAAACGCGGGGCTGACGCCATACAAGTAATCGTTGATGGCGGCATTGCCCAGCACGGCGCCGACGCTGGCATCGACATGCCATGCCTGCTGCTCGCCTTGCAGCGCGTACACGAGGCGCGGTTCGAACGTGGCGCCCTGGCGGTGCAGGCCGCCGCGCGCTTCGATGACGGCGCGCAAGGGCAGTTCCAGGCCCAGGCGGCTGTGCTGCGTCGGCTCGGCCAGCTTGATTTTCAGGCGCGGGCCAAATTCCACCAAGGTGCCCAGGTCGGGCATGCCGCGCCGGGCCGGCATGTCGCTGGAGCGGGCCGGCAAGGACAGGGCAAAACCGATATCGAAGTCGAGGCGATCCGTATCGAGCAGGCGCGCGCCCACGCCGGAACGGTCGGCGCGCAATACTTTCCCGCGATAAATCAGATAGGGCAGGGCCAGGCTACGCGTCGAGCGCTCGCTGGCGCCCGGATAGGCGGGCGTGACGGCCGCGCCGCCGAAGACGCCCGCTTCCCATAAGGGTAGCGCTGGCTCTGCGGCGCACGCGGGCGCCACGGCGAAGAGGAGAGATAGGGCCAGCAGCGTGCGTGTCACCCGCATCGGCATCCCCTTGTGCTAGGGCGGCGTGCCGCAATGCTTGCCGAGCGGCAGCGATTCCCGGTCGGCAAAGGCGCCCAGCGCCCCCGATTGAGGCCCGCCCAGTTCATTGCGCACTGCCAGGGCTTCCGTCGCCTTGCCCTGGCGTTCATATTGGTCGATCAGCGCCTTGTAGCTGAGGGCGCTCGAGTATTCGCTCTTCTTTGCCAGCGCGATGGCCTGGCGGAAATGAAATTCGGCCGCATCGTAGCGGCAAGCCCCGCTGGCGGCGCGTCCCGCCTGGTGATGCAGCCGCGCCTGCCAAGTGAAGTCGCCCCGGCCCAGTTCGACATTGTCGACGGCCGCCTCGTAGCTGCGCATGGCCTGCGCCCAGTCGCCTTGACTGGCCGCCTCGCGCGCGAACTGCTCCTGCTGCGCCGCCATGCGCAGTTCGCTTTGCGTGGAGCAGGCATTGAGCGCCATCAAGAGAAGCGGCAGGATGAGGCAGGAGCGGAAGGGGAGCAGTGTGGACATGGCGCCACTGTAGCGCAAACAAGGGCGCGCACGTTTGCGCGATACGCATGAATTGGGGATTTACCCGCGCATGGATGACATATAATTTGCACACGACGTTGTTATTTTTGACAGTACACTTCACGGGAGCACCATGTTTTCACGCAAATTCCATTCTTGTGCACAGCTGATGCTGGCTACCTTGCTGATGGGCTTTATCGCCGCTGCCCCCGCACGCGCGCAGCAAGCCGCCGTCAAATTGCCGAATGTGGTGATCCTGGCCACGGGCGGCACCATCGCCGGCAGCGGCGCCGACAGCACCACCACCGTCGGCTACACCTCGGCCACCGTGGGCGTCGAGCGCCTGATCGCGGCCGTGCCGGAATTGAAGAAAGTGGCGAATGTGAAAGGCGAGCAAGTGTTCCAGATCGCCAGCGAAAGCATGGGCAACAGCCACTGGCTGGCCCTGGCCAAGCGCATCAACGTGCTGCTGGCCTCCGCTGACGTGGACGGCGTGGTCGTCACGCACGGCACTGACACCATCGAGGAAACGGCGTATTTCCTGAACCTGACCGTGAAAAGCCACAAGCCGGTCGTGGTGGTGGGCGCCATGCGTCCGTCGACGGCCATCTCCGCTGACGGCCCCATCAACCTGTACAACGCCGTGATGCTGGCCGGCAGCAAGGAAGCCGTGGGCAAGGGCGTGCTGGTGGCCTTGAACGACCAGATCAACGCGGCGCGCGAAGTGACCAAGACGAACACGTCCACCACCGACACTTTCAAGTCGCCGGAACTGGGCATGCTCGGCTACATCCAGGGCAGCAAGGCCTTCTTTTACCGCCAGTCGACGCGCAAGCACACCCTGGAATCGGAATTTGACATCAGCAAGCTCGACGCTTTGCCCCAAGTGGACATCGTCTACGGCTATGCCAACATGAACCGTGTCGGCATGGACGCCTTCATTGCCGCCGGCGCCAAGGGCATCATCCACGCGGGCGTGGGCGATGGCAGCGTGGCCGCGCAAATGAAGCCGGCCCTGGTGGAAGCGCGCCAGAAGGGCGTGCTGATCGTGCGTTCGAGCCGCGTCGGCCAGGGCATCGTGGCGCGCAATGGCGAAGCCAACGACGATGAACTCGACAGTGTCGTATCCGACACCCTGAACCCGCAAAAAGCCCGCATCCTGCTGATGCTGGCCTTGACCAAAACCAACAGCACGCAAGAAATCCAGCGTATTTTCTACACGTATTGATCATTACCGCGCCAGATTCAGCCTCATTGGCTGAATCTGGCTGATTTACGCTTGCCCGCTTTGCTGCCATACTTCGCTTCTGAATAATTTCCTGGCAGAAGCAGCAACACTGTTCCTTCTCCACCTGGCCATGGCTATCCTGTCCGACATCATCCTGTATCCGATCAAATCGTGCGCCGGCATCCATTTGCGCGAGGCGGTCCTGACGCGCTCAGGGCTGATGAGCGAGCACGTGTTCGACCGCGAATGGATGGTGGTCGACCCGCAGGGCCGCTTTCTGACCCAGCGCGAGCATCCGCGCATGGCGCTGATCGTGCCATCCATCAAGGCCAGCACGCTGGAATTGCGCGCGCCGGGCATGCTGCGCCTGGAAATCGAGCTGGGCTTGCCGCATCCGCAACTGGCACCGATGCTGGAGGTGCAGGTGTGGGACGATACCGTGCGCGCCTACGATTGCGACGAGGTGACGGCGACGTGGTTTTCCCAGGCCATCGGCGTGCCGTGCCGCCTCGTGCGCTTTCACCCGGACGTGGTGCGCGCCACGAGCACCAAATGGACGGATGGCGTGGCCGCCTCGACGATGTTTGCCGACGGCTACCCGGTGCTGATCGCGGGTGCCGCCTCGCTGGCCGATGTCAACGACAAGCTGCGCGCCGCCGGCCGTGAACCGCTGCCGATGAACCGCTTCCGGCCCAACCTCGTCATCGGCGATATCGGCGCCTTCGAGGAAGACTACGCCGCGTTCCTGCAATTGGGCGCGACGACCTTGAAACCCGTCAAGCCGTGTTCGCGCTGCCCGATCCCGTCGGTGGACCAGGCCACGGGCGTGCCCGGCCCGGATCCGCTCGACGTCATGCATGGCTATCGCGCCAAGCCCGAACTCGACGGCGCCATCTGCTTCGGCATGAACGCCATCGTCACCGAAGGCGGCGATGAGCGTATCGTGGTGGGGCAGGACATCGGTTTCGAACTGGCATTTTAAGCATGGCGCCCGTACACAAGGGTTTAAGGTTTCTATGAATCAAGCAATACCGCCGGACCCGCGCATTGCCAGCCTCGAAGCCGAAAACCAGGCCTTGCGCGCGCGCATGGCTTTCCTGCTGGAACAGGTCGAGCGCAACCACGACATCATGTGCCGCCACCAGGCGTTCGACCTGGAAATCGTCAGCGCGTCCACGTTTCCCGAGTTGATCGGCACCATTTTCCGCACCTTGCCCGTGATTTCCGACCTCGACGGCGTCACCTTGAGCCTGCTCGACGAGGATGACGATATCGTGCTGGTGATGGAAAAGCTGGGCGTCGATTTCAGCGCCTTCCCGCAGTTGCTGTTCGTGCATGCCGTGGCGGAGCTGGGGTTTACGTCGCCGGTGCCGGCGGCCGAGGGCGAAGCGGCCTTGCCGCCATCGCCGTTGCTCGGTGCCTTCGACGCGGCCGTGCATGGCCCGCGTTTTCCGCAGATCGCATCTCTGCGCAGCGTGGCGCTGGTGCCCTTGTTGCGCAACAAGCGCCTGATCGGCAGCCTGAACCTGGCCAGCAGCGACGTGACGCGCTTTACGCCCGCGCTGGGCACGGATTTCATCAAGCACATGGCGTCCATCATCGCCATTTGCCTGGAAAACGTGATCAGCAATGAAATGCTCAAATACATCGGCTTGACCGATTCCCTGACGGGCGTCTACAACCGGCGTTATATCGACCGCCGCCTGCTGGAAGAAATCGCCCGCGCGCGGCGCCAGAATTATTGCATCTCATGCATGTATATCGATATCGACCATTTCAAGCTGTTCAATGACAAGCATGGCCACCAGGGCGGCGATGAAGTGCTGCGCGAAGTGGCCACGCGCATCCGCACGGAATTGCGCCGCTCCGATGCACTGGGCCGCTTCGGCGGCGAAGAATTCGTCGTGCTGCTGATCGACGCCGACCTCGACAGCGCGACCTTCGTGGCCGAACGCATCCGCGCCAGCATCGCCGGCACCATGTTCGACTTGCCAGGCAGCGCGCAAGCGTGGGTCAGCGTGTCGATCGGCGTGGCCAGCCTTGAAGCGGACGCGGCGCTGCTGCCGATCGAAACGGTGGCGCAGCAACTAGTGGCGCACGCCGACCAGGCCCTGTACCAGGCCAAGGCCGATGGCCGTAACAAGGTCGTCAGCTGGCAGCCGCAGAGCAGCTGAGCAAGATCGGCTGATTATTTCAATAGCAAGGTTTCCGCCTTGGCCACGGCGTCGGCCGTGCCGCGCAGCACCACCACGTCGCCGCTGGCCAGCTGCGTTTCGGGGCTGACATCGAGGCTGCCGCGGCCGCGGCGGATGGCCGTCACAAACGCGCCGCAGCCGGCCACGTCGATCGCACTCAAGGGCAAGTCCACGCAGTGCGCGCCTTCGCTGACGGTGACCGTATGCAGGCGCTCCAGTTCGGCATCGTCGCCCGCGTCGCTGGAACCGTGGAAATAGCCGCGCAGGGACGCATAGCGCTCCTCGCGCGCCGCCTGCACCCGGTGTACCACGCGGCGCAGGGGCACGCCCATCATGATGAGCGCGTGCGAAGCGAGCATCAGGCTGCCTTCCATCAATTCCGGCACGACTTCGGCCGCACCCGCGCTTTTCAGTTGGTCGAGGTCGGTATCGTCGTGGCTGCGCACGATGACGGGCAAGGTCGGCGCCATTTCTTTAAGCAAATGCAATAATTTCAGTGCCGAGGGGGTATTCGCATACGTGATCACCACGGCGCTGGCCCGGTAGATACCGGCCGCCACCAGGCTTTCACGCCGGCCTGCATCGCCATATGAGACGTGGGCGCCGGCCAGCTGCGCTTCCTGTACCCGTTCCGGGTCCAGGTCCAGCGCGTGGTATTCGATCTTTTCCTCCGCCAGCAGGGTGGCCAGGCTTTGCCCGCTGCGCCCGAAACCGGCGATCAGCACGTGTTTCTGCGAAGCCATGGTGCGCGTGGCGATCTTCGTCAGCGCCAGCGATTGCATCATCCAGTCGTTGGCGGCCAGTTTCATGACGATGGCGTCGGACTTGGCGATGAGGAAGGGCGCCACCAGCATCGACAGCACCATCGAGGCCAGCACCACCTGCACGACGAACGGGTCCATCAGCTTGATGCCGCCAGCCAGATTCAGCAGTACGAAGCCGAACTCGCCCGCCTGCGCCAGTCCCAGCCCCGTGCGCAAGGCCACGCCGTTGCTGGACCCGAACAGCCGGGCCAGCCCTGCGATCAGGGCGAATTTCAGCAGCACGGGGCCGCACAGCAGCAGCAGGACGAGCCACCAGTTGTCGAGCACCACGCGGATATTGAGCAGCATGCCGACGGTGATGAAGAACAGGCCCAGCAGCACGTCGCGGAACGGTTTGATATCCTCTTCCACCTGGTGCTTGAATTCCGTTTCGGAAATGAGCATGCCGGCCACAAACGCCCCCAGGGCCAGCGACAGCCCGGCCCGCTCCGTGATCCAGGCCGCGCCCAGGGTGATCAGCAGCAGATTGAGCATGAACAATTCCTGCGAGCGGCGCTTGGCGACGATGGTCAGCCAGCCGCGCACCATCTTCTGGCCGAGGAACAGCAGCAAGATCAGCACGACCAGGGCCTTGCCGCCGGCCCAGGCCAGGGTTTCGGCCAGGTTGTCCGAATCGCGCGTGAGGGCGGGAATGAGGATCAGCAGGGGCACGACGGCCAGGTCCTGAAACAGCAGGATGCCGATGATCTTGCGGCCGTGTTCGCTTTCGAGTTCCAGCCGCTCCGTGAGCATTTTCGAGACGATGGCCGTCGACGACATGGCCAGCGCGCCGCCCAGGGCGAACGCGGCTTGCCAGCTCAGGTGGATGTAGGCGGACAGGTAGCGCCCGACGAACCAGCCGAAGACGACGGTGGCGATGATGGTGGTGACCACCTGCGCCATGCCGAGGCCGAAGACGATGCGCCGCATGGCGAGAAACTTGGGAAGCGAGAATTCGAGCCCGATGGAAAACATCAGGAAGACGACGCCGAATTCGGCCAGGGTATGGCTCGCTTCGTTCTCGGCTGCCAGGCCCAGCGCGTGGGGGCCGATGACGATGCCGACGGCCAGATAGCCGAGCATGGGCGGCAAATGCAACATTCTGAAAGCGACCACGCCCAGCACGGCGCTGCCGAGTAACATCAGGGTCAGTTCAAGCGAGGAAAACATGGGTTGCCCGGTGCGGTCAATGGAAATCGTTGTTTGTTGTGACTGGCAAGTTTTTTGCTTTCCTAATTCGTTTATACTTTGGGCATGAGTGTAACCCATGAAAAAACAATGCTGAAAGCTTTTGATCGAATTGACATGCAAGCGACGACCGAGCGCGCCGTCGCGCTGGCCCGCACCACCTTGCAGATCGAGTCCGACGCCATCAATGCGCTGCACGCGCGCCTGGCAACGGACGACAGCGTGGGCCGCGCCGTGGCGCTGCTGCTGCAGTGCAAGGGGCGTGTCGTCGTCTCGGGCATCGGCAAGTCCGGCCATATCGCGCGCAAGATTGCCGCCACCCTCGCTTCCACCGGCACGCCGGCCCTGTTCGTGCATCCGGCCGAAGCGGCCCATGGCGACTTGGGCATGGTCACGTCGGACGATGCTTTTATTGCCATCTCGTACTCGGGCGAGTCGTCCGAACTGATGGCCATCATGCCCGTCGTCAAGCGCATGGGCGGCGTACTGATTTCCATGACGGGCAAGCCGAACTCGAGCCTGGCCCAGCTGGCCGATGTGCACCTGGATATTTCTGTTGAAAAAGAGGCCTGTCCGCTGAATCTGGCGCCGACGGCCAGCACCACCGTCACCCTGGCTCTGGGCGATGCGATCGCCGTGGCCTTGCTCGACTTGCGCGGCTTCAAGGAAGAGGATTTCGCCCGCTCGCACCCGGGCGGCGCCCTGGGCCGTCGCCTGCTTACGCACGTGCATGACGTCATGCGCAGCGGCGAACGGGTGCCGAAAGTACCCGTGGACGCTTCGCTGCTGCAGGCGCTGGAAGAAATGACGAAGAAGGGCATGGGCATGACGGCCGTCGTCGATGCGGACAACCGCCCCGTGGGCGTGTTTACGGATGGCGACTTGCGCCGCATGTTCGAGCGCGTGCAGGATTTCACGCAAGTGGCGATCCGCGACGTCATGCATGCGCAGCCGCGCAGCATCGCGCCCGAACGCCTGGCTGTCGATGCCGTGGCCGTGATGGAACAGTTCCGCATCAACCAGATGCTGGTCGTCGATGCCGACGGCAAGCTGGTGGGCGCCCTGCATATCCATGATCTGACGCAAGCGAAGGTGATCTGATGGAGAGCGTAGCGGACAACCTGGCGCGCGCGGCCAAGGTCAAACTGATGATCTTTGACGTCGACGGCGTGCTCACCGACGGCAGCCTGCATTTCGGCCCCGATGGCGAAATGATGAAAACGTTTAATGTGTATGATGGCCTGGGCATCAAGCTGCTGCAGGAATCCGGTGTGCAGACGGCCATCATCAGCGCGCGCCGCTCGGCCATCACGGCACGCCGCGCGCAAGACCTGGGCATTACCCATGTGCACCAGGGCGGTCACGACAAGCTGACGCCGTTTCGCGAACTGCTGGCGCTGACGGGCTTGACGGAAGAGCAATGCGGCTACATCGGCGACGACGTCATCGATGCGCCCATCCTGCGTCGCGTGGGCTTTGCCGTCAGCGTGCCGGGCGGGCGTCCGGAAGCGCAGGGCCTGGCGCACCATGTGACGCAGGCCGGCGGCGGCCGCGGCGCGGTGCGCGAAATCTGCGAATTCCTGCTGCGCGCCCAGGACAACTATGCGCGCGTCATGGCGCCGTTCCTGGAGTGAGGTGCGCCTTGCCGCCAGTGACCTATGAAAGAGTGAAACCCTATGCGTAAGCCAGGAGGCGCCCATCGCTGGCGCATGATTTTTACCCTGCTGGGCGCGGTCGTCGTCGCGCTGGCCAGCTTTTGGCTGCTTGAAGTGATGAACAAGAATGGCCAGGACATCAAGGCCAGCAAGAATTTGGGTGAGCCCGACTATTTCATTACCAATTTCAGCCTGGTGCGCATGGACTTGACGGGTAAGCCCAGCTATATCGTGTCGGGCAACAAGCTCACGCATTATCCGGCCGACGATTCGTCCGATATCGACCAGCCCTTCGTGCGCAAGCTGACGCCGGGCATGCCGCCGTTGAACATGAATGCGGAACTGGCGCATATCGACCAGGACAATACCCGGCTGCAACTGCACCGCAAGGTCGTGATCGACCGCGTGGCCAGTCCGAAGGCGCAGAACCTGACGGTCAGGACGGAAGCGCTGACGGTGTTTCCGGACGAAGAAAGAATGGAAACGGACGTGCCTGTCGATATCCTGACGGGCGCCTCGCGCATCAATGGTATCGGCATGAAGGCCAATAACGCCACCGGCGTGGTGGAAGTGCAGAATGCCTTGCGCATGGTCCTCCCGCCGAAACCGCGCCCGGCTGCGGCGGCAAAATGACAGAATGAAACAAGGAAACCATACTATGAAGAACATCTTGCTGTTGAGCGTATTTTCTCTGGCCCTCATGGGCGTGGCGCATGCCGAGAAGGCCGATTCCGAGAAGGAAGCCGTCATCACGGCGCGTAGCGGCCACGTCGATGACGTCAAGCAGATTCGTACCCTGACGGGCGACGTCGTGCTGGTCAAGGGCACGCTGACCATGAAGGCGGGCCGGGCCCTGATCACGGAAGACCCGCAAGGCTACCAGTTCATCACCTTCTGGGCCGATCCCGGCAAGCTGGCCACGTTCCGCCAGAAGCGCGATGGCGCCGGCGACCTGTGGGTCGAAGGCGAAGCGGAGCGCGTGGAATACGACAACAAGACGGAAGTGGTGAAACTGTTTTCCAAGGCCAAGCTGACGCGCCTGGAAGGCACGAAAGTGACCGACGTGGCCAATGGCGCCTTCATCTCGTATGACAGCCGCAAGGAAGTATTCAAGATGGAAAATTCTGACAGCGGCACCAGCACCTCCGACGGCGGCAGCGTGCGCATGGTGATCCAGCCGAAGACCAAGGCGCCCGCGGCGGAGAAAGCGCCGGCCACACCTGTGCCAGGAACGAAATAATGGACAATACCCGTTGCGGCAGCACCCTGATCGTTCGCGGACTGCAGAAAACCTATGGAAAGCGGCAAGTCGTGCATGATGTCTCGCTGCAAGTCGAATGCGGCGAAGTGGTGGGGCTGCTGGGCCCGAACGGCGCCGGCAAGACCACCTCGTTCTACATGATCGTCGGCCTGGTGCCGTCGGATGGCGGCAGCATCGACATCAGCGGCGTGGACATTTCCAGCCTGCCGATCCACCGCCGCGCGCAGATGGGCCTGTCGTATCTGCCGCAGGAGGCGTCCGTGTTCCGCAAGCTGACGGTGGAAGACAATATCCGCGCCGTGCTGGAAATCCAGACCGTCGAAGGCCGTCCTTTGAAGAAGGCCGAGATCGAGGAACGCCTGGATAAACTGCTGGCCGACTTGCAGATTGAAAAGTTGCGCGAGAACCAGGCGCTGTCCCTGTCGGGCGGCGAGCGCCGCCGCGTGGAAATCGCCCGCGCCCTGGCCACCGATCCCCGTTTCGTGCTGCTCGACGAACCGTTCGCCGGCGTCGACCCGATCGCCGTGATCGAGATCCAGCGCATCGTGCGCTTCTTGAAGGAGCGCAATATCGGCGTGCTGATCACCGATCATAATGTGCGCGAGACGCTGGGTATTTGCGACCGTGCCTACATCATCAACCAGGGCTCGGTACTGGCGTCGGGACGCCCCGACGACATCATCGCGAACGAGTCGGTACGCCGGGTCTATCTGGGCGAACACTTCCGCATGTAAGCCAATGAAACAATCATTGCAGCTGCGCACTTCGCAGCACCTGGCACTGACGCCGCAGTTGCAGCAATCGATACGCCTGTTGCAATTGTCTACTCTGGAATTGCACCAGGAACTCGAGCAACTGCTGACGGACAATCCCTTGCTCGAGCGCCTCGACGATCCGCTCGACCGTTCGCTGCGCCTGCTGTCCGACGGGGCCTTGAGCTCCACGGCCGCGCCGGCCGAAGCGCCGCCCCAGCCGCCAGGCCAGGAGGCGCCCGCGGCGCCGGCCGAAGCGGAAACCTTTGACGGCGAGGCGGGCGAGGGCCCGGCCGCCGCGGATGGCGGCGACAGCGACTGGAGCGAGGCGAGCCGGGGCAAGGCGCCCGACGACGAAGATTCCCGCCCGCAACTGGAGGCCCATCACTGCACCCTGCGCGAACACCTGATGGAGCAGATGCGCGTGACGGTGCTCGAATTGCGCGACCGCGCGCTGGTCGAGCTGATCATCGACGCGCTCGACGACAATGGCTACCTGGAAGAGTCGCTCGACGACATCCTGGCGCGCCTGCCGGAAGAGCTGGAAATCGATGCCGACGAGATGCGCACGGCCTTGTCGCTGCTGCAAAGTTTCGATCCGCCCGGCGTGGGCGCGCGCAATGCGTCCGAATGCCTGGCGCTGCAAATCAAGCGCTTGCCGCACATCGCCATGGTGACGCGGCGCATGGCCCTCGTCATCGTGGAAAAGCACCTGGCCTGGTTTGCCCAGCGCGATTTCAACAAGCTGAAAAAAGCCCTCGATTGCGACGATGAAGACTTGCGTGAAGCGCAGACGGTAATTCGCCAGTGCAACCCGCATCCGGGCGCCGTGTTCGCTGCGGACGTGTCCGATTACGTGGTGCCCGACGTCGTCGTCAAGCGCGCGCGCAATGGCTGGCAAGTGACCCTGAACAACGACGTCATGCCGCGCCTGCGCGTCAATGCCATGTACGCCAACTTGCTCAAGCAGGGCAAGGGCGAGGGCGCCATGGGTGCACAGTTGCAGGAAGCCAAGTGGCTGATCAAGAATATGCGCCAGCGCTTCGACACGATTCTGCGCGTGGCGCAGGCGATAGTAGAAAGACAAAAGAACTTTTTCTCGCATGGAGCCGTTGCCATGCGCCCCCTTGTGCTCCGTGAAATAGCTGATACACTGGGTTTACACGAGAGTACTATCTCGCGGGTAACAACTCAAAAGTACATGCTGACCCCGCACGGCATGTTCGAGTTGAAATATTTCTTTGGTAGCCACGTCGCCACCGAAGCGGGGGGCGAAGCGTCATCGACGGCGATACGGGCATTGATCGTGCAACTGACAGGAGCAGAAGACCCTAAAAATCCTTTATCCGACAGTAAGATTGCGGACATGCTGGGGGAACAAGGCATGGTGATTGCGCGACGTACTGTTGCCAAATACCGGGAAGCATTAAAAATTCCGCCAGTGAGCCTGCGTAAGTGTTTGTAAGTTTTTTTCGGTTCCTCTGCGGGCCGGATACGATGGACCGCACGAACCCGATCATCTTTAGGAGTGTGTATGAATCTCACCATCAGCGGACATCATCTCGAAGTGACACCAGCCATCCGTGAATACGTACAAACGAAGCTGGAGCGCGTGAAACGTCATTTCGATCAAGTTATCGATATCGCCGTGATTCTGACCGTGGATAACCTCAAAGAGAAAGAAAAACGTCAAAAGGCCGAAGTCAACCTGCGTCTGAGTGGCAAAACTGTCTATGTGGAAAGCCTGGCGCACGACCTGTATGCCGCAATCGATACCCTGATCGACAAGCTCGATAGGCAAGTGATGAAATACAAAACCAAAGTGCAAGGGCACGGTAAAGAGGCGATCAAGCATCTGCCAGACAGTTCGGAAGAAGAATTCGCCCCCGCCTAAGCGGCCCGCGACTTTCAACCGGCTGTGATCAACTAAGGGCGCACATTGCGCCCTTTTTTGCGCCCGTAGCTGTCGAACGCAATGTTCCCCGCGCAGGCGCTAAAATGTTGGCACTTTCACTTCTTTCCTGCCTGCCATGAGCGACCTCGTCCAGATTTCCATCCGCCACCGCACGGGCCACATCGTGCTCGACCGTCCGAAAGCCTTGAATTCCCTGTCGCTGGAGATGGTGCGCGCCCTGAGCGCGGCCTTGCTGGCCTGGCGCGACGATCCGCAGGTGGACGCCGTGGTGATCCGCTCCAGCAGCGAAAAAGCCCTGTGCGCCGGCGGCGACATCCGTTTCTTTTACGACGCTGGCCTGGCCACGCCACAGGGCGGCAGCGCCTTGCTGGAAGATTTCTTTACGGAAGAATATGCTTTAAATCATTTGATCCATTTTTATCCGAAACCGTATATCGCCGTCATGGATGGGGTGGTGATGGGCGGCGGCATGGGCGTGGCGCAAGCGGGGCCCGGCAACCGCCTGCGCATCGTCACGGGCCGCACGCGCATGGCCATGCCGGAAGTCAATATCGGCCTGTTCCCCGATGTGGGCGGCAGTTACTTTTTGTCCCGTCTGGCGGGTCAGCTGGGCCTGTACCTGGGCTTGACGGGTTTGACGATCAACGCGGCCGACGCCCTCTACACGGGCCTGGCCGATGTCTACCTGCCCGAGGCGCAGATGGGGGCGCTGCTGGCCCTGTTCGAGTCCACGCCGGGCGAAGGCTTGCCGGTCGCTATCAAGGCACTGGCGGCACCATTCCAGGCCGAGGCGGGCGCTTCCCCCCTGGGCACGGCGCGCGCGGCGCTGGACCGCCACTTCAGCGCGGGTTCGGTGGCCGCCATCATGGCCTCGCTGGCGCAGGACGACGGCGCATTCGCGGCGAAGGCGCTGGCGGCCATGCGCCTGCGCTCGCCCTTGATGATGTCGGTGACCCTGGAGTTGCTGCAGCGGGGCGCCCACCTGGGCGTGGCCGATTGCCTGCGCATGGAGCGCACGGTGGTGCGCCACAATTTCGAACATGGCGAAGTGCTCGAGGGCGTGCGCGCGCTGGTGGTCGACAAGGACAATGCCCCGCGCTGGCAGCCTGCCAGCCTGGACGGGGTCGACGCGGCCATGGTGGCGCGTTTCTTCGCCCCCGTGTGGCCGGCGCAAGCCCATCCGCTGCGCCACCTCGACTGATTAAGAGCGCTCGCGGTGGCGCAGCACGACTCTTTCTTTGGGGCCGAAATACTGCGCCAGCCGTTCCGCCATGTACACGGAACGGTGCTGGCCGCCCGTGCAGCCCAGCGCCACCGTCAAATAGCTGCGGTTGTCGGACTTGAACGACGGCAACCATTTTTCGATGAAGGCGCGGATGTCGGCCAGCAGCTCCAGCGCGCTCGGTTGCGCGTCGAGGAAAGCGATCACGGGCGCGTCGCGGCCGTCGAGCGGGCGCAGGGCCAGGTCGTAATACGGATTGGGCAAGGCCCGCACGTCGAAGACGAAATCGGCATCGAGCGGCACGCCCAGCTTGAAGGCGAACGATTCGAAGAACAGAGTCAGCGGCGCGCGCTCTGAGGCGACGATATCCTTGATCCATGCGCGCAATTTGTTGGCGCTCAGTTCCGAGGTATCGATCACATGGCCCAGCTGTTCGATGGCCGACAGGCGTTCGCGTTCTTCCGAGATGCACTCGATCAGGGTGCGGCGGCTGGCCGGATTCTGGTTCGGGCGCAACTCGTGCGACAGCGGATGGCTGCGCCGCGTTTCCGAGAAGCGCGCCACCAGCGAATGCGTGGTGGCTGTCAGGAACATGACCTTGACGTCATGTCCCTGGTCACGCAGCAGCGCGACATTGTGCGGCAAGCTGACGAGCGATTCGGCGCTGCGCGCATCGACGGCTACGGCCAGTTGCGGCGTGCCTTCGTCGAGCAAGGTTTGCACCAGGCTCGGCAGCAAGGCCGGCGGCAGGTTGTCGACGCAATAGTAGCCGGTATCTTCCAGCACATTGAGCGCGACGGATTTACCGGAGCCGGATATTCCGGTGATAAGGACGATATGCATAGCCCGATCATACAATAAAGACCGGCACCGCGCTCCCGAGGCAATTATCTTTACAAATTATTGCAATTTTGGCTGTGGTATTTCTTTGCTGCACGCGCCAACAATGCTGTCGGATTACGCGGGGCCTTGCCCCGCTAATCCGACCTACGTTGCTAATCGCCGCTCATGGCGAGGCGTTGCCGTTCCATGAACTCCTGCAAGGTATCGATGCCGCGCAGCTGCAGAATCGTGTTGCGCACGGCCGCTTCCAGCAGGACGGCGATGTTGCGGCCGGCGGCGACGGGGATGACGACCTTGCGCACGGGCAGACCGAGTACGTCTTCCGTGGGAAACAGGAAAGGCAGGCGCTCGACTTCTTCTTCCAGCGCGTTGCGGCGCACCAGGTGGACGATCAGTTTCAAGCGCATCTTGCGGCGCACGGCCGTTTCGCCAAAGATGGCCTTGATGTCGAGCAAGCCCAGGCCCCGCACTTCCAGCAGGTTTTGCAGCAGGGGCGGGCAGCGGCCTTCGATCATGTTCGGCGCGATGCGCGAGAATTCGACGGCGTCGTCGGCCACCAGGCCGTGGCTGCGCGAAATCAGCTCCAGCCCCAGCTCGCTCTTGCCCAGGCCCGAATCGCCCGTGATCAGCACGCCCACGCCCAGCACGTCCATGAACACGCCATGCATGATGATGCGCTGCGCCAGTTTTTTCGACAGGTAGACGCGCAGAAAGTCGATCACTTGCGCGGCCGGCAGCGGGGTGGAGAACAGGGGAATGTTTTGCTCGTCGCAGATGGCGAGGATGTCGGGCGGCGTTTCCAGCCCTTGCGCGATGATCAGCGCGGGCGGACCGCCGGCGATCAGCTCGCCGATCACGTGGGTACGCGTGTTGACCTTCAGGCGCTGATAGTAGTTGATTTCCTGGTGACCGAAGACCTGGATGCGGCCCGGATGGATCAGGTTCAAGTGGCCTACCTGGTCGGCGGCCGACGAGACGTCGCCCGAGATCAGGCGTTCGCCGCCGGGGAAGCCGGCGAACCAGCCCAGTTGCAGACTTTCACGATTGTCGTCGTACAGGCGTTGTATCGTCAGCGGCGTTTGCAACATGGCAGTCTTCTTCAGGAGTGGAGGAATACCTGAAGTTTAACCCGCCGCTTGCAGACTGGGTTGCCAATTGACGATGCGCGAATGCACGGATTTCGGTTCCGGATCCGTGGCCAATGCCGTGCGGAAGGCGTCATCGGAAAACATTTCGGCGATTTCCGACAGGATTTCCAGATGTTGCTGGGTGACGTGATCGGGAATCAGCAGGAAAAACAGCAGATTGACGGGCTTGCCATCGGGCGACTCGAACGGAATCGGTTCGGCCAGGCGCACGAAGGCGCCCAGCGGCGATTTCAAGGTCTTGCTGCCCTTGACTCTGCCATGCGGCACGGCCACGCCATGACCCAGACCGGTCGAGCCCAGGCGTTCGCGGGCAAACAGATTGTCCGAGACGGTAGAGCGGGCGATGCCGTAATTGTTTTCGAAGATCAGGCCGGCTTGCTCGAAGGCGCGCTTCTTGCTGGAAACTTCCAGGTCCAGCAGGACGTTTTCGAGGGATAGTATTTTGCTAAGATTAGTCATGACACTCAATGAAATGGTGCAATGCGCAGAGGGCTTGCGAGCCGAATTATAGGCCTGTTTTCGCGGCCTGTAACGCCAATTCTCAACAGTATACGTCCGCTGCGGGCGCAGTGGGCGCTACAGCCAATGTGACCATCATTTTAGCAAAAAAATAACATCGGCGTGTATCGGCTATTTCTTGATTAAAAACACGCGGCGCGCCGGTTTTTCCGCCGCCGAATGCCGATTTTCCGATTTTTCAGCGTCTTTGACATGCTCTGCGGCACTACTGCAACGTTGTTTTAAAACACAGCCAACATTCCTGTTGGCATGGTTTTGGGGTGTTGCGCGGTGTTGCCTAGCGTTACTGGCGCGCGTTGCGCAGATTGCCCGGCATCGCTCCCGTGCTGAAGTTGCTGCGCCAGGGATTGATGTCGAGGCCGCCGCGGCGCGTATAGCGCGCATACACGGACAGTTTTTGGGGCTTGCACTGACGCAAGATATCGACAAAGATGCGCTCCACGCATTGCTCGTGGAATTCATTGTGTTCGCGGAAACCGATCAGGTAGCGCAACAGGCTTTCCTGGTCGATCTGCGGCCCCGCATACGCGATCTGCACGCTGCCCCAGTCGGGCTGGCCCGTCACCAGGCAATTTGATTTGAGCAGGTGCGAGACGAGCTTTTCTTCCACGGGCGCTTCATCGAGCGCCGCCTTCAAGAGCAGCGGCGAGGGCGTGTATTGCGTGATTTCCAGGTCCAGGCGGTCGAGCAGCACGCCATCGAACTCGCCCATTTTGAGCTTGCCGAAATCTTCCTGCAAGGTCAGTTCCACTTGCACGGGCGCGCCAAAACCGTTCGACAAATCCTGCTTGAGCAGGGCCAGCAGCGCTTGCGGGCTGTCCAGCTTGGTCTGGTTGAACGAGTTCAGGTAGAGCTTGAACGATTTCGATTCGATGATGTTGGGCGAATCAGCCGGCGCGCTGACCTTGGCGATGGCCACCTGCGGCTTGCCGCGCTGGTTCAGCCACGACAGTTCGTAGGCGTTCCAGATGTCGAGGCCGAAAAACGGTAATGTACCGTGCAGTTCCAGCTCGTCGCGTTTGCCCTGGCGCGGAATCGGAAACAGCAATTCCGGCGCGTAATCGGTGCGGTAGGCGGAGCTTTTGCCCAGCGGGGATTGTTCGGCGAGGTCGTTGGTGGTGGTCATGGTCGTGTGGCGTGAATTCAGTCAAGCACGCATGGTAGCCTATTTCGGGGTCAGACCCGTCGGGGGAATGCGCCCCGGTGGGATGCATTCCGATCGCGAAGCGACTGACCTGTTATTGCCCGAGGAACAGCTTATATACAGGATTGCTGCTCTCATCCCAATAACGGTAACCGAGGGTATCGAGGAAGCGGGCGAATTCTCCCATTTCATCGGGCGGCACTTGCAGGCCGATCAGGATGCGGCCCACGTCGCCGCCCTGGCTGCGGTAATGGCACAGGGAAATATTCCAGTTCGGCGCCATGCTGTCGAGGAAGCGCATCAGTGCGCCCGGGCGTTCGGGGAATTCGAAGCGGTACAGCAGCTCGTCCTGCGCCAGCCGGCTTTTGCCGCCCACCAGGTGGCGGATGTGCGACTTGGCCAGCTCGTCGTGCGTCAGGTCGAGGGTCTTGAATTCGTGTTCCTCGAAGGTCTTCGCCAGCACGCTGGATTCATGCCTGTCGGCAATTTGAATGCCGACGAACACGTGCGCCGCTTTTTCATCGCTGATGCGGTAGTTAAATTCCGTCACGTTGCGCGCGCCGATGAGGGAGCAGAAACGCTTGAAGCTGCCCCGCTGTTCGCGCATGGTGACGGCGAACACGGCTTCGCGGAATTCACCCAGCTCGGCCCGTTCCGCCACAAAACGCAAACGGTCGAAATTCATGTTCGCGCCGCTGGCGATGGTGACCAGGGTTTCATTGTTGACGGGGTGCTTGGTCAGGCTAGCCCGTTCCACATAGGCCTTGGCGCCCGCGATGGCCAAGGCGCCGGACGGCTCCAGAATGCTGCGCGTATCCGTAAACACATCCTTGATGGCGGCGCAGATGGCGTCCGTGTCGACCGTGATGATTTCATCGACATACGCCTGCACCAGGCGGAAGGTTTCCTCGCCGGCCAGGCGCACGGCCGTGCCGTCGGCGAACAGGCCCACGTCGTTCAGGGTCACGCGCTCGCCCGCCTTCAGCGAGCGGGCCATGGCATTTGAATCGACGCTTTGCACGCCGATGATCTTGATGTCGGGGCGAATCTGTTTTACGTAGGCAGCAATGCCGGCGATCAAGCCGCCGCCGCCGATGGGCGCGAAGATGGCGTGGATGGGACCGGCGTGCTGGCGCAGGATTTCCATGCCGATCGTGCCCTGGCCCGCGATCACGTCCGGGTCGTCGAACGGGTGCACGAAGGTCAGCTTCTGTTCCTTTTCCAGAGTCAGCGCATGGTTGTAGGCATCCGTGTACGACTCGCCGTGCAGCACCACTTCCACGTTCACGCCGCCGCGCCCTTTGACCGCCTCGACCTTCACCAACGGCGTGGTGGTCGGCATGACGATGACGGCACGGCAACCCATGCGGGCGGCAGACAGGGCCACGCCCTGGGCATGGTTGCCGGCCGAGGCGCAAATCACGCCGCGCTTGCGTTCCGCTTCGCTGAGCTTGGACATCTTGTTATAGGCGCCGCGAATCTTGAAGCTGAACACGCTTTGCATGTCTTCGCGCTTGAAGTAAATCTGGTTGTTCAGGCGCTGCGACAGGGCAGGGGCCAGTTCCAGCGGCGTTTCGGTGGCGACGTCATAGACGCGGGCGGTCAGGATTTTCTTGAGGTAGTCGATGTTCATAGTCTGCAAGCAAGTGATTCTGGGCCAGAAAGGGTCTGGAGCGTGTCTGTCGATAGCGGCGGCGCGGCGGCGGATAGCCTGGCGACAATAATGCTCTGTGGAACTGCGGGCGGGTCTGCCTTTGCCAGGCGGCGCGATGTGTGCGGCGCCCAGGCTGCTCTTCATTATAATGGAGAGCCTTACCGCATCGCGAAGTGTTCCATGATCGAATCCGCAATCGCCTGGCTGCTGCAGCTGATCGCAGCACCGGAAGTCGGGCTGACATCGGTCTTTCTGATCAGCTTTATTTCCGCCACCCTCTTGCCGCTCGGCTCGGAGCCGGCCGTGTTTGCCGTGATCAAGGCCAATCCCGCGCTGTTCTGGGCCGCCATCGGCGTCGCCACCCTGGGCAATACCCTGGGCGGCATCGTCGACTACTGGCTCGGCTACCGGGCAAAGCAAGCGTTCGCCAAGGAGCGCGACACGCGCTGGTTCCGCTGGCTGGCCCGCTATGGCGCCAAGACCATGCTGCTGGCCTGGCTGCCCCTCGTGGGTGACCCCCTGTGCACCCTGGCCGGCTGGCTCAAGCTGCCGTTCTGGCCCAGCGTGGCCTACATGGCCATCGGCAAATGCGCGCGCTACCTGACCATGACGGGCTTGCTGCTGTACGTCCCCGATGGCGTATGGCACCGGATTGGACAAATGCTGGCCTGATACCGTACAAAATCGTGCGCGATGCAACGCTCATTTGCCCCATTTTTGGGCAGTTCGATAGTTTGTAGCAGAGTCTGATTTTTGGCATTTTTGCGTCAAAAAATCCATGAAACTGGTTTTTTATTCATGTAAAAGTAGGCTTTCCCGTATTTGCTATGGCGACGGGTGCGGTGCTTAAACCTTAGGCTGCCTAAGGCTGTTCCGGCATGGTGCGGCGCAATAAGATAAAATGGGTCTTTAGGGTCCAGTCCACATCGTCACCACACTCCATGAACGCTCCCGCACATATCCAAGCTTTACTGGCAGAAACGCCGAATGGTCCCGCAGCAAGCCGCCTGCGCGAAATCCCGTATAACTACACGTCGTTTTCCGATCGCGAGATCGTCATACGCCTGTTGGGGGAGGACTCCTGGCGCCTGCTCGACGAGCTGCGCGGCGCCCGCCAGACGGGCCGCTCGGCCCGCATGCTGTACGAGGTGCTGGGCGATATCTGGGTCGTGCGCCGCAACCCCTATCTGCAGGATGACTTGCTCGACAACCCGAAGCGCCGCCAGGGCTTGATCGACGCCCTGCATCACCGTCTGGCCGAAGTCGACAAGCGCCGCCTGTCCATCGATGCGGCCGGCGGCGACGTGGCCGCCAGCGGCGAAACGCCGGAAGTGGCGCAGGCGCGCAGCCATAACGTCGAGCTGCTGCTCAAGGCAGCCAGCAAGGCCGTGGCCGATTTCGGCGACGAATTCCGCAAGACCTACGACTTGCGCAAGCGCACGGTCAAGGTGCTGGGCCGCTACACGGAAAAGCACAATGTGCGCTTCGACGGCATGACGCGCGTGTCGCACGTGACGGATGCCACCGACTGGCGCGTGGAATACCCGTTCGTCGTGCTCACGCCCGACACGGAAGAGGAAATGGCCGGCCTGGTCAAGGGCTGTATCGAGCTGGGGCTGACCATCATCCCGCGCGGCGGCGGCACCGGTTACACGGGCGGCGCAATTCCCCTGACGCCGATGTCGGCCGTCATCAACACGGAAAAACTGATCACCCTGGGCGCCGTGGAAATGACGGTCTTGCCTGGCTTGACGCACGAATACGCGACGATCAATTCGGGCGCCGGCGTGATCACGAACAAGGTCTCGGAAGCGGCGGAGAAGGCCGGTTTCGTGTTTGCCGTCGACCCGACCTCGGCCCACGCCTCTTGCATCGGCGGCAACGTCGCCATGAATGCGGGCGGCAAGAAAGCCGTGCTGTGGGGCACGGCGCTCGACAACCTGGCCTCGTGGCGCATGGTCGACCCGAACGGCGACTGGCTCGACGTCACGCGCCTCGACCATAACCTGGGCAAGATCCACGATATCGCGCTGGCACGCTTCCAGCTGGAATGGCGTCATCCGAGCACGCGCGACGCGACAAAACCGAACGCGCCGTTCAAGACGGAAATCCTGGAAATTCCTGGCCGCAAGTTCCGCAAGGAAGGTCTGGGCAAGGACGTGACGGACAAATTCCTCGCCGGCTTGCCGGGTATCCAGAAGGAAGGCTGCGACGGCCTGATCACGTCGGCGCGCTGGATTCTGCACAAGATGCCGAAATTCGCCCGCACCGTCTGCCTGGAATTCTTCGGCCAGGCGCGCGACGCGATTCCGTCTATCGTGGAAATCAAGGATTACCTCGATGGCTTGCCGGCGAAAGGCGAGCAATACACGAGCATCCGCCTGGCGGGCCTGGAGCATCTGGACGAGCGCTACCTGCGCGCCGTCGGCTACGCCACCAAGTCGAAACGGGGCGTGCTGCCGAAGATGGCCCTGTTTGGCGACATCGTCGGCGACGATGAAAACGCCGTCGCGCAAGCGGCGTCGGAAGTGGTGCGCATCGCCAACACCCGCGTGGGTGAAGGTTTTGTGGCGGTCAGCCCCGAAGCGCGCAAGAAATTCTGGCTCGACCGTGCCCGCACGGCGGCGATCGCCAAGCACACCAATGCCTTTAAAATCAATGAAGACGTCGTGATCCCGCTCAATCGCATGGGCGAATACACGGATGGTATTGAACGCATCAATATCGAGCTGTCGATCAAGAACAAGCTGCAACTGGCGGAGGCCCTCAGCGAATTCTTTGCCAAGGGTAATTTGCCAGTAGGCAAGAGCGACGATGCGTCCGACGACCGCGTCGACGATGCGGAAATGCTGGGCGACCGCGCCGAGCAGGCGCAGCAGTTGCTGGCGCAAGTGACGGCACGCTGGACCTATCTGCTGGCCCAGCTGGACCGTCCGCTGGCGGACGTGAAGGGCGAACTGGCCGAACTGGGCATGGAGCGCTTGCTGCCCGTGTTCGATGCACGCCTGGAAACGCAGCCGAACGCCACCCTGTTCGACGTGGTGCAGGACCGCACCGTGCGCATTACCTGGAAGCAAGAGATTCGCGCCCAGCTGCGCCAGATCTTCAACGGCGCCGCTTTCAAACTGATCCTCGACGAGGCCACCGCCATTCACGCGCGCATCCTGCGTAGCCGCGTGTTTGTCGCGCTGCACATGCATGCGGGCGACGGCAACGTGCACACGAACTTGCCCGTCAACTCGGACAACTACGAAATGCTGCAGGACGCCCACGAAGCCGTGGGCCGCATCATGATCCTGGCCCGCTCGCTCAATGGCGTCATTTCCGGCGAGCACGGTATCGGCATCACCAAGCTGGAATTTTTGACGGAAGAAGAGATCGGCGACTTCCGCAGCTACAAGCAGCGCATCGATCCGGAAGGCCGTTTCAACAAGGGCAAACTGCTGAACCTGCCGGGCATGGGCGCCGACTTGCGCAATGCCTATACACCATCGTTCGGCCTGATGGGACACGAATCGCTGATCATGCAGCAAAGCGATATCGGCGCCATCGCCGACAGCGTCAAGGATTGCTTGCGTTGCGGCAAGTGCAAACCCGTGTGCTCGACCCACGTGCCGCGCGCCAACTTGCTGTACTCGCCGCGCGACAAGATTTTGGCGACCTCGTCCTTGATCGAAGCCTTCCTGTACGAAGAGCAGACGCGCCGCGGCATTTCCATCAAGCATTGGGAAGAGTTCGAGGACGTGGCCGACCACTGCACGGTCTGCCATAAATGCGTGACGCCTTGCCCGGTGAACATCGACTTCGGCGACGTGTCGATGAACATGCGCAATTTGCTGCGCAAGATGGACAAGAAGAGCTTTAATCCGGGCACCAAGGCGACGATGATGTTCCTCAACGCCACCGATCCCGTGACCATCAACGCCACGCGCAAGGTCATGATCGGCTGGGGTTACAAGGCGCAGCGCCTGGGCCATGATTTGCTGAAAAAATTTGCCAAGAAGCAAACCAAGGCGCCGCCGCCATCGACGGGCAAGCCGCCCGTCAAGGCGCAGGTGATCCACTTCATCAACAAAAAGATGCCGGGCAACCTGCCGAAGAAATCGGCGCGCGCGCTGCTCGACATCGAAGACGACAAGGTCATCCCGATCATCCGCAATCCGAAGACGACCACGGCCGATACGGAAGCCGTGTTCTACTTCCCCGGCTGCGGTTCGGAACGTTTGTTCTCGCAAGTGGGCCTGGCCACGCAGGCGATGCTGTGGGAAGTGGGCGTGCAGACGGTCTTGCCGCCTGGCTACCTGTGCTGCGGTTATCCGCAGCGGGGCGCGGGCGAGTTCGACAAGGCTGAGAAGATGATGACGGACAACCGCGTCCTGTTCCACCGCATGGCCAACACGCTCAACTACCTGGACATCAAGACGGTGCTGGTGTCGTGCGGCACCTGCTACGACCAGCTGGCCACGTACCAGTTTGAAAAGATTTTCCCCGGCTGCCGCATCATGGATATCCATGAGTATTTGCTGGAGAAAAATGTCAAGCTGGAAGGCGTGAACGGCACGCGCTATATGTACCACGAGCCATGCCACAATCCGATGAAGCTGCAGGAATCGGGCAAAACCATCAACTCCTTGATCAGCACGGTCGATAACGTGAAGATCGAGAAGAATGACCGTTGCTGCGGCGAATCGGGTTCCTTGGCCGTCACGCGTCCCGATATCTCCACGCAAGTGCGTTTCCGCAAGGAAGAAGAGATGGTCAAGGGCGCCGACAAGCTGCGCGGCGACGGTTTTACCGGCGACGTCAAAATCCTCACCAGCTGCCCGTCGTGCCTGCAAGGCTTGTCGCGCTACAATGACGATTCGGGCACGACGGCCGATTACATCGTCGTCGAGATCGCCAAACACTTGCTGGGAGAGAACTGGATGCCCGATTACGTGAAACGCGCCAATGACGGCGGCATCGAACGGGTGCTGGTGTGACGTCCTCGACCTGCGATCTGTGCAACTTGCTCGATGGCTTTGCCAAGAAGCAGGGCTGTGAGGCCTTGCTGTGGCGCAGCGAACGCCTGTCCGTGGTGGCCGTCGACGACCCTGCCTATCCCGGCTTTTGCCGCGTGATCTGGAACAAGCACGTGAAGGAAATGACGGATTTGACGCCGGGCGAGCGTAACTACGTGATGGAAGTCGTGTGGCAAGTCGAGCTGGCCGTGCGCGAAGTGATGGGGCCGGAAAAGGTCAACGTGGCCAGTTTCGGCAACATGACGCCGCACGTGCACTGGCATGTGATCCCGCGTTACCGCGACGATGCGCATTTTCCGAACCCCAGCTGGGCGGTGGTGCAGCGCGAGACGGCGCCCGAGGTGCTGGCGGCGCGCCGCGCCCTGTTGCCGGCCTTGCGTGAGGCCATCATTCAACGTTTATCCGCATAAAGTATTGTCATGACCGAAAAAACAGCAACACCCCAACCGACCGGCTTGACCGTGCACAACCAGTCGCGCGTGCTCGACGTGGCTTTCGATGATGGCAGCACATTTGCGCTGCCGTTCGAATACCTGCGCGTGTACTCGCCCTCGGCCGAAGTGCAGGGCCATGGCAAGGGCCAGGAAACCTTGCAATTAGGCAAACGCCTGGTCGGCATCACGGGCCTGGAGCCGGTCGGCAATTACGCCGTGCAGCCCACCTTCAGCGACGGCCACAATTCCGGCCTGTACACCTGGGCTTATCTGTACAAGCTGGGCGCGGAAAAGGACAAACTGTGGCAAGCCTACCTTGACCAGCTGGCGGCAGCTGGCTACCCGGGCGACAGCGGCCGCGACGCCAAGGCCGACATGACTGTCAAGCAATCTTCCGGCGGCCACGTGCATGGACCCAGCTGCGGCCATAAGCATTAATTAAAAATAATGCGGTAATCTTGTCGGATTGCCGCCGCCCCATTCGTCGTATGAATGCCCGCGCTTGCGGGCATTTTTCTTTGGAGAAGAGACTATGGAATACATGATCCTGATCTACGCCGATGAATCCCGTTATGAAACCATGCCGGAAGGGCAGATGGCCAGCCTGATGGCCGACTTTGCCAGCTACACGCAAGCGCTGGAAGCGGCCGGCGTGCTGCGCAGCGGGGCCGAGCTGGCACCGGTGGGCAGCGCCACTTGCGTGCGTGTGCAAAATGGCAAGCCCGTCATCACGGACGGGCCGTTCGCGGAAACCAAGGAGCAGCTGGGCGGCTACTATCTGCTGGACTGCGCCAACCTGGACGAGGCGCTGGCCTGGGCCGGGCGTTGTCCGGCGGCTTCCCTGGGCACCATCGAAGTGCGGCCCGTCACGGCCTGAGCATGGCCGGCGACGCCGTTACGGCCGTCGAGCACGTCTTTCGCCAGGAAAAGGGCAGGGTGCTGGCCGGCCTGATGCGGCGTTTCGGCGACCTGGGCCTGGCGGAAGATGTGCTGCAGGAAGCGTGCCGCAAGGCGCTGGAGCTGTGGCCGCGCACGGGCATCCCCGACAATCCTGCCGCCTGGCTCAGTGCCGTGGCGCGCAACGCGGCTCTCGACCACGTACGCCGGGCGGGCAAGAGCGTCAGCGATGCCGAGGCCGTGCTGTCCTGCGTGCCGGCTGCCGTGGTGGAAGAAACGCAGGCCATCGAAGACGACCGCTTGCGCCTGCTGTTCATCTGCTGCCATCCCGCGCTGGCGCCCGAGGCACAGGTGGCGCTGGCTTTGCGCACCCTGTGTGGCCTTTCCACAGGCGAGATCGCGCGCGCCTTCGGCGTGGCGGAAGCAGCCCTGTCGCAGCGCTTGTTGCGCGCCAAACGCAAGATCGCCGAAGCACGCATTCCCTTCGAGTTGCCGCCGGAGCAAGAACTGCAGCCGCGGCTGGTGCAAGTACTGCACGTGATTTACCTGGTGTTCAGCGAAGGCTATTGCGCCAGCGGCGGCGACACGTTGCTGCGCGCAGACCTGTGCGCGGAAGCGCTGCGCCTGGGGCGGCTGCTTGACAGCCTGCAGCCCGGCCAACCGGAAGTGCAGGGGTTATTGGCCCTGATGCTGCTGCAGGCGTCGCGCGGCCCGGCCCGCCTCTCGCCCGAGGGCCAGTTGCTGACACTGGAAGAGCAGGACCGGCGCCTGTGGGATGGCGAGCTGATGGCGGAAGGGCTGGCGTTGCTGGAGCAGGCGATGGCCGTCCGGACGCCCGGGCCGTACCAGTTGCAAGCGGCGATTGCCGCCCTGCACGCCCGGGCGGCAATCGCCAGCCAGACGGACTGGCGCCAGATCAGCGCCCTGTATGGCGCCTTGCTGCGGCACAAGCCGGAACCCATGATTTTGCTCAATGCCGTGATCGCCTGCGCCATGGCGCATGGCGCTGTACACGGGCTGGCGTGGCTGGCGCGGCTGGAAACCGTGCCCAGCCTTGCCAACTCGCATTATCTGCACGCGGCCCGGGCCGACTTGCTGCGCCGCCAGGGTGACCGGCCCGGGGCGCTGGCAGCGTATGCGCGGGCGGCCATGCTGGCGTCGAATGCAGTGGAAAGGCAATACCTTCTCCGGCGTCACGGGGAAATGCGCCTGCCGCTTGTATAATGCTCCCAAGTTCAAACAGACTGCCTACCATGACCAATACGACCCATTTCGGATACAAAACAGTTGCAGAAGACGACAAAGTGCGCGAAGTCGCCAAGGTGTTCCATTCCGTCGCTGCCAAATACGACGTGATGAACGACTTGATGTCGGGCGGGCTGCACCGTCTGTGGAAGACGTTTACCATCGCCAACGCGGGCGTGCGCCCCGGTTTCAAGGTGCTCGACATTGCCGGCGGCACGGGCGACCTGTCGAAGGCGTTCGCCAAGCAGGCGGGCCCTACGGGCGAAGTCTGGCTGACCGATATCAATGAATCGATGTTGCGCGTGGGCCGCGACCGCCTCTTGAATCGCGGCTTGCTCACCCCCACCTTGTTGTGTGACGCGGAAAAACTGCCATTCCCCGATAATTATTTCGACCGCGTCAGCGTGGCCTTCGGCCTGCGCAACATGACGCACAAGGACGTGGCGCTGGCGGAAATGCGCCGCGTGCTGAAACCGGGCGGCAAGCTGCTGGTGCTGGAATTTTCCAAGGTGGCAGCGCCGCTGCAAAAGCCGTACGACCTGTATTCGTTCTCGGTCTTGCCGTGGTTCGGCCAGAAAATCGCCGGCGACGCGGAAAGCTATCGCTATCTGGCCGAATCGATCCGCATGCACCCGGACCAGGAAACCTTGAAGACCATGATGGAAACGGCGGGCCTGGAGCGCGTGCAGTACTACAATTTGACGGCAGGCATTGCCGCTTTGCACACCGGTATCAAGATGTAATGCATCAACGTTGGTGATTTTAGGAGATGGAATGAAATTGAAGAAATTTATGGTCGGCATGATGCTGGCCGCGACCACGGTATCCATGCTGGGCGAGGCGCTGGCCCGTCCCATGGGCGGTGGCCGTTCGTTTGGCCGCCAGTCGCAAAACGTGGGCCGCCAGGCGCCCGCACCGGCACCAACCCCGGCGCCGGCCGCCGCGCCGCGCCAGGCGCAGCCTGCGCCAGCTCCCGCACCGGCACCTGCCGCCAAGGCACCGAGCCGCTGGAAGGGCTTGCTGGGCGGCGCCTTGCTGGGCCTGGGCCTGGGCGCCTTGCTGTCGCACTTTGGCCTGGGCGGCGCCCTGGCCAGCATGATCAGCACCCTGCTGATGGTGGCTTTGCTCGCTGGCGTGGCCTTCTTCATCTACCGCATGGTGCGCGGCAAGCGCGACAACAATACCAGCGGCAATGCACCGTTCGCCGGTTTCGGCAACCAGGCTGCACCGGCCGGCAATGTGCCCGACATCGGTTCGCGCATTCCACCGCTGCCGCCGCTGCAACCCGTCTCGTCCGGCGTCGGCCTGGACAAGCCGGCACCGGCTGCCGCGCCATGGGGCGTACCAGGCGACTTCGACAAGGAAGCCTTCCTGCGCCACGCGAAAAGCAATTTCATTCGCCTGCAAGCGGCCTGGGACAAGGCCGACGTCAACGATATCCGCGAATTCACGTCGCCGGAAGTGTATGCGGAACTGCGCATGCAAATCCAGGAACGGGGTGCGCAGCCGGACTTTACGGACGTCGTCACCATCGATGCCGAATTGCTGGGTATCGAGACGAGCGTCAACGATTACCTGGCCAGCGTGAAGTTTACGGGCCTGATCCGTTCGGCGCCGGGGGCGGCAGCGGAACCGTTCGCGGAAGTGTGGAATATGTCGAAACCCGTCAGCGGCAACAGCGGCTGGGTCCTGGCAGGCATCCAGCAATTGAATTAATTGTCAAAACTTGCTGAATAATGGCTTAAGTTCATGCGCAATGCATGATGCTTGACAGATATTTCCTGCTGAACTGGTAAGATCGAAACCGCCCGCGTTGTTGTACGGGCGGTTTTTCATTTTTAGGGGCGCGTTTGGCGCGCACGCACACGATGGCACCACTTTCCGATCTCTCCCTGATGACGCCCGTCATCGCGACTATCAACCATTTGCTGGCGCAAGAGCCGTGGGCGCGCCAGCAGCTGGCCGTGCACGCCGGCAAGCTGGCCTGCATCGACACGGGCGCCGTGGCCTTGCGCCTGCGCGTCGACAGCGCAGGCATGCTGGAGGCGGCACCGGCCGACATGCCGGCCAACGTCACCATCCGCGTCAAATTGTCCGATGTGCCGCTGATCCTGCAAAACCGCGAGCGGGCGTTTTCCTACGTCAAGATCGAAGGCGATGCCGAGTTTGCCAATGCGATTTCGCAATTGAGCAAGGGTTTGCGCTGGGAAGCCGAGCACGACCTAGAAAAGGTCGTCGGTCCCATGCTGGCCACGCGCCTTGTTTCCGGTGCGAAAGATGCCGCCGCCTTTGTGCGTACGGGCCAGCAAAAGCTGGCAGAAAACGTGGCCGAATACTTTCTCGACGAACAGCCCATGCTGATCCGTCCTTCTACCCTGCAAGAGTATTCCGCTGGCGTGACGCGCGTGCGCGATGACGTCGAACGCCTGGCCAAGCGCCTTGCCCGGCTGGAAAAGGCGGCCGCCGCCGTCCAGCCGCAGTCCTCCTCACCGGATTTGTCTACATGATATTGAAATTCCTGCGCCTGTTTAAAATCATCCGTGTTTCCATCAAGTACGGTCTGGATGAGATAGCGATTTCTGGTCTGCAAGTTCCCCGCACCGCCAAATTGATCGACACCCTGATTTTCTGGCGCGACCTGTCGTCGCCACGGGGCTTGCGCCTGCGCCTGGCGCTGGAAGAGCTGGGCCCGATTTTCGTCAAGTTCGGCCAGGTGCTGTCGACCCGGCGCGATTTGATGCCGCCCGATATCGCCGAAGAACTGGCGCGCCTGCAAGACCGCGTGCCGCCCTTCGATTCCGACCTGGCCATCGCGCAGATCACCAAGTCCCTCGGTGCGCACCCCGATCAACTGTTTGCCCGCTTCGAGCGCGAGCCGGTGGCGTCCGCATCTATTGCCCAGGTGCACTTTGCCACCTTGAAAGACGGCCGCGAAGTGGCCGTGAAGGTCTTGCGTCCAGGCATGAAAAAGCTGATCGACGAAGATGTGGCCCTGATGCACATCGCCGCCGACTGGACCAGCCGCCTGTGGGCCGACAGCAAGCGCCTGAAGCCGAAAGAGGTGGTGGGCGAGTTCGACAAATACCTGCACGACGAGCTGGACCTGATGCGCGAGGCGGCCAACGCCAGCCAGCTGCGCCGCAACTTCGCCAACTCGGACTTGCTGCTGGTGCCCGAAATGCACTGGGATTACTGTTCCAGCAGCGTCATCGTCATGGAGCGCATGTACGGCATCCCCGTGTCGCAGACGGACCGCCTGGTGGCGGCCGGCGTGGACTTGCGCAAACTGTCCAGCGATGGCGTGGAAATTTTCTTCACGCAAGTGTTCCGCGACGGCTTTTTCCATGCGGACATGCACCCGGGCAACATTCTCGTGTCGATCGCGCCCGACTCGTTCGGCCGCTACATCGCGCTCGACTTCGGCATCGTGGGAACCTTGAACGACTACGACAAGGATTATCTGTCGCAAAACTTCCTCGCCTTCTTCCGCCGCGACTACAAGCGCGTGGCCGAGGCGCACATCGAATCGGGCTGGGCGCCGAAGGACACGCGCGTCGACGAGCTGGAAGCGGCCGTGCGCGCCTGCTGCGAGCCGATCTTCGACCGCCCGCTGAAGGATATTTCTTTTGGGCAAGTATTGCTGCGGCTGTTCCAGACCTCGCGCCGCTTCAACGTGGAAGTGCAGCCGCAACTGGTGCTGCTGCAAAAGACCCTGCTCAATATCGAAGGCCTGGGCCGCCAGCTGGACCCGGAACTGGACCTGTGGCAAACGGCCAAGCCCTACCTGGAAAAATGGATGAGCAACCAGGTGGGGCCGCAAGGCTTCATGGAGCGTTTGCGCGCGGAGGCGCCCCGTTATGCGCACATTTTCCCGCAACTGCCGCGCTTGCTGCACCAGGCCTTGACCGTGCATGGCGAACCGCGTGAAAACGACGTGGAATTGATGAAAACCTTGCTGGCGGAGCAACGCCAGACGAACCGCTTGCTGAGTTTTATCGTGTACTTTGTCGGTGCCTTCGCGCTCGGCGCGCTGGGCTTGCAAGTGTTCATGCGCTGGCATCAACTGCCGTTTTAACTGGATCAGGACGTAAGTGATGGCTGACTTCCACAACCGCGACCCGCTGTCTCCCGCCTTCTGGGACGAGCGTTTCGAGAAGCAATTCACGCCCTGGGACCAGGGCGGCGTGCCGTCCCGCCTGCGCGGCTTCGTGACCGGCAGTCCGGCGCCGCTGCGCTGCCTGATTCCCGGCTGCGGCTCCGCATATGAACTGGTCTTCATGCTCGATCAGGGCTGGGATGCCACGGCCATCGACTTTTCGCCGGCTGCCGTGGCCGCCGCGCGTGCCCAGCTGGGCGAGCGGGCAGGGCAGGTGGTGGAAGCGGATTTCTTTGCCTGGCAGCCCGAGGCACCGCTGGACCTGATCTATGAACGGGCGTTTTTGTGCGCCATGCCGCGCGCCATGTGGCCGCAAGTGGCGGCCCGCTGGGCGCAGCTGCTGGCGCCGGGCGCCATGCTGGCCGGTTACTTTTTCTTTGACGACAATGCCAAGGGGCCGCCGTTCGGCATTTCGAGGGAGAAACTGCAGGAATTGCTGGCGCCGCATTTCGACTGCCTGGCCGATGAAGCCGTCGACGATTCCATTGCCGTCTTCGCCGGCAAGGAGCGCTGGATGAGCTGGCGCCGCCGGGCGGACTGAAGCGGGCGGGGCATTTTCCGCTGGCGACAAAGGAAAAGCTTTATAATTCAGGGTTTTTGAAGTTTTTTCTCGGAGTAGAGATGCCGATTTACGCTTACCGTTGTGACGAGTGTGGTTTTGCCAAGGATGTCTTGCAAAAGATCTCCGATCCAGTACTGACGGTGTGCCTGTCGTGCGGCAAGCCCAGTTTCAAGAAACAATTGACGGCCGCCGGTTTCCAATTGAAGGGCACTGGCTGGTACGCGACCGATTTCCGCGGCGGCACGGCGCCCACCACGGCCATTCCGACGGGCCCGGCCGATAACGCCAAGCCTGCCCCGGCCGCCGAGAGCGCGCCTGCTGCTGCACCTGCGCCTGCCCCGGTTGCCACTGCGCCGAAAGCGGACTGAAAAGCGCGCCGCGCCGATACGATCCATTACCGAGAAACTGATGCGTAAATACTTTATTACCGGATTGCTGATTTTGGTGCCCCTGGCCATTACCGCCTGGGTGCTGAATCTGGTCATCAGCACGATGGACCAGTCGCTGTTGCTGGTGCCCGGCAGTACGCAGCCCAGCGTCTGGTTCGGCCACAAGATTCCCGCGCTGAGCACCATTCCCGGCCTGGGCACGGTATTGACGGTGCTGATTGTGTTCTTCACGGGCTTGCTGACGAATAACCTGGTCGGCAATTACGTGGTGAAACTGTGGGAAAAATTGCTGCAACGCATACCCATCGTCAATTCCCTGTATTCGAGCGTCAAGCAAGTGTCCGATACCCTGTTTTCCCCGTCGGGCAATGCCTTCCGTAAGGCCGTGCTGGTGCCGTATCCGCACCAGAACTCCTGGACCATCGCTTTCCTGACCGGTGTGCCGGGCGGCGATGCGGCGAACCACCTGGTGGGCGACTATGTCAGCGTGTACGTGCCGACGACGCCGAACCCGACGTCAGGCTTTTTCCTGATGATGAAGCGCAGCGATGTCGTCGAACTCGACATGAGCGTCGATGCGGCGCTCAAATATATCGTCTCGATGGGCGTGGTGGCGCCTGCGGAAGTTGTTGCTGTACCGGCCCCGGCAGCCAAAGAATAAAGGCAGGCGTCCCATGCGGGACGTGGCCGGATTGAACACTCACTAACCTGAACTGAGAATTTTATGTCTATGCGTACTGAATACTGCGGCCTCGTTACCGAAGCCATGCTGGGACAAACCGTCAGCCTGTGCGGCTGGGTACATCGCCGCCGCGACCACGGCAGCCTGATTTTCATCGATTTGCGCGACCGCGAAGGCCTGGTGCAAATCGTTTGCAACCCGGAACAAGCGGAGATGTTCAAGGTCGCCGAAGCCGTGCGCAACGAATTCTGCCTGCGCGTGACGGGCGTCGTGACCAACCGTATCGAAGGCACGATCAACAACAACCTGAAGTCGGGCAAGATCGAAGTGGTCTGCTCGGAGCTGGAAGTGCTGAACCCTTCCGTGCCCGTGCCGTTCCAGCTTGATGACGACAACCTGTCGGAAACGACGCGCCTGACGCACCGCGTGCTGGACCTGCGCCGCCCGCAAATGCAAAACAACCTGCGCCTGCGCTACAAGGTGACGATGGAAGTGCGCAAGTACCTCGACGCGCTGGGCTTCATCGACATCGAAACGCCGATGCTGACCAAGTCCACGCCAGAAGGCGCGCGCGACTACCTGGTGCCGTCGCGCGTGAACGCCGGCAGCTTCTTCGCCTTGCCGCAATCGCCACAGTTGTTCAAGCAACTGTTGATGGTCGCCAACTTCGACCGTTACTATCAGATCACCAAATGCTTCCGCGACGAAGACTTGCGCGCCGACCGCCAGCCTGAATTCACGCAGATCGATTGCGAAACCTCGTTCCTGACGGAACAGGAAATCCGCGACCTGTTCGAAGACATGATCCGCGTCGTCTTCAAGAACACCCTGAACATCGACCTGCCGAACCCGTTCCCGGTGATGGATTTCGCCGAAGCGATGGGCCTGTACGGTTCCGACAAGCCGGACATGCGCGTCAAGCTGGCCTTCACGGACTTGACCGAAGTCATGAAGTCGGTCGAATTCAAGGTCTTCAACGGCGCCGCCAACATGAAAGGCGGCCGCGTGGTGGCCCTGCGCGTACCGCAAGGCGGCAGCATGCCCCGTTCGGAAATCGATGCCTACACGCAATTTGTTGCCATCTACGGCGCCAAGGGCCTCGCTTACATCAAGGTCAACGAGAAAGCCAAGGGTCCTGAAGGCTTGCAGTCGCCGATCGTCAAGTTCCTGCCTGCCGACGTGCTGGCCACGATCCTCGAGCAGACGGGCGCGCAAGACGGCGACCTGATCTTCTTCGGCGCCGACAAGGCCAAGGTCGTCAACGACGCCATCGGCGCGCTGCGCGTGAAAATCGGTCACAGCGAGTTCGGCAAGAAAGCCGGCCTGTTCGAAGACGTATGGAAGCCATTGTGGGTGGTCGACTTCCCGATGTTCGAGCATGACGAAGAAGCGGACCGCTGGACGGCGACCCACCATCCATTCACGGCGCCAAAAGACGGCCATGAAGACATGCTGGAAAGCGATCCGGGCGCCTGCATCGCCAAGGCTTACGACATGGTCTTGAACGGCTGGGAGCTGGGCGGCGGTTCGATCCGTATCCACCGCGAAGAAGTGCAGTCGAAAGTGTTCCGCGCACTGAAGATCGATGCGGAAGAAGCGCAGCTGAAGTTCGGCTTCCTGCTCGACGCCCTGCAATACGGCGCGCCACCACATGGCGGCCTGGCATTCGGCCTGGACCGTATCGTGACCATGATGACGGGTTCCGAATCGATCCGCGACGTGATCGCCTTCCCGAAAACCCAGCGCGCGCAAGACTTGCTGACCCATGCGCCGTCGGAAGTGGACGAGAAGCAATTGCGTGAACTGCACATCCGTTTGCGCAGCGCCGAGCCAAAAGTAGTGTAATGAAGCATGCGGCTGCCCCGGCGGCCGCTGTTTGATCCACTATGCAAAAAAAGGCGCTGTCGTGGCGCCTTTTTCATTGTTGATATGACTCATAAAATTCCTGTTTCCGTGCTGGTCGTCATTCATACGGCTGACCTTGAGGTCTTGCTGATCGAACGCGCGGGCCAGCCCGGCTTCTGGCAATCGGTGACGGGTTCCGTCGATGCCGTCGACGAACCGCTGCTGCAGACGGCCGCGCGCGAACTGTGCGAGGAGACCGGCATCGTTGCCGATGGATGCGATATCGTGCTGCGCGACTGGAACTTGTCGAATGTGTACGAGATCTATCCGATCTGGCGCCACCGCTATGCGCCCGGCGTGACGCGCAACACGGAACACGTGTTCAGCGTGCAAGTGCCGCGCGACATCGCCATCACCCTGAGCCCCCGCGAACACCTGCAATACGCGTGGCTGCCTTATCTGGCGGCGGCCGACCGCTGTTTCTCGTCGTCCAACGCGGAAGCGATTCTGCAATTGCCGGCCATGACGGGCCTGGCGCGCCATCGTTGATCTCATTCGAAAGCCTTGCATGTTGAACTGGTTTAATCTCTCCTTGCAACAAAAACTGGCCGGCACATTCTGCCTGGCGCTGTGCCTGGTCGTGATTGTGGCGGCCAGCCTGTACACGCCGCCCGAACGCACGCCGCCCGTCGGCTTGCCGCTGATGGTGGTGGGACTGCTGTTGCATCCCGGTATGTTTAGCAAGGGCAAGCGTACGGTGGCCTGGCGCGGCGCACCGTTGCTGGTCAAGGTGGTGTGGTCCGCCGGCATCGCGGCGGCCGGCGTCAGTGTCGCCAGCGGCCTGGCGCGCATGTTTGCCTGAGCCTGGCGAGGCCGAAGGCGAGCCAATCGAGGAATTAGGTGCGCACGCGCACCTACGCAGGCGCCGCGCGGGGCTCGTCTGGGAGTAGAATCAATGCATGAAAATCCGCGTAGCAACTTATAATATCCACAAGGGCGTCTCTTCCGTGCGGGGCTTGCCCAGAGTCCACGCATTGAAGCAGGCGATCGCCCTGTTCCATGCCGATGTCGTCTTCCTGCAAGAGGTGCAAGGCAAGCACGACCGCAATGCGGCCCGCTTTGGCGCCGAGAAAAATGGCCACAAGCATTGGCCGGAAGCATCGCAGCATGAATTCTTTGCCGGCGCCGAGCACCATTCCGCCTACGGCATGAATGCCGTGTACGACCATGGCCACCATGGCAACGCCTTGCTCAGCAAATTCCCCATCGCCTCGCAAACCAACCACGACGTCTCCGACCATGCCTACGAGCAGCGCGGCATCCTGCATTGCGTGCTCAAGACGCCGCAGGCCGATGTGCACTGCTACGTGGTCCACCTGGGCCTGTTTGAGTCGGGGCGGGGACGGCAGACGCAGGCACTGATCGACGCCGTGATGGAATCGGCGCCGAACGGCGAACCCGTCATCATCGCCGGCGATTTCAACGACTGGCGCAACACGCTCAGCGATAAGCTGCGCAATGCGCTGGGCGTGGTGGAAGTGTTCGACCAGCGCGCATCGAACTCGGCCCTGGGGGACCTTGTGCGCACCCTGGCGCGGCGCCAGACGAAAACACCCGTCCCCGTGCCGGCGCGCACCTTTCCCGCCGCCTTGCCGTGGTTCCGCCTGGACCGCATCTATGTGCGCGGCTTCCACGTGGAAGGTGCACAAGTGATGCATGGCACCTTGTGGGCAAAATTGTCGGACCACGCGCCGATAGTTGCCGCTTTGAAACTCGCGTAGACTGCCGGCATGCGCACAGTCAATTTCATCGCCCACAACGACATCAAGCTGCTGTATTGCGGCACCGATTATTTTCCCGCGCTCATAGCGGCCATCGACGGCGCACGCTCGGAAGTCTATTTCGAAACCTATATCTTTGCCGATGACGCCACGGGCACTCTGGTGCTCGACGCCCTGAAACGGGCGGCCGCGCGCGGCGTGCTGGTGTGCATGATCACGGACTGGTTCGGCACGGGCAACCGCCGCGTCAAAGCCATGCATGCGCAGCTGGAAGCGGCCGGCGTGCACCACCGCATCTTCAATCCCTGGTTCCGGCGCGGCATCACGCGCACGCACCGCAAGATTTGCGTCGCCGATGGCGAGATCGCCCTGGTGGGCGGCATCAATATCAACGACGACATGTTTTGCGACTACGATCACAGCATCAGCCTGGAAGCGCCGCGCTGGGATTTCGCCGTGCAGGTGAAGGGTCCGCTGGTGGACGCCATCCATGAAGAGGTGCAGGCGCAGTGGGCGCGCCTGGGCAAGATGAACCTGGTGCGGCGTATCAAGCTGTACCGCAAGATGCGCGTCGTCAGCAAGGAGCTGGCGAAAAACCCCGTGGTGGCCGGTTTTGTCGTGCGCGACAACCTGCGCAACCGCCGCACCATCCAGCGCGCCTACCTGCAGGCGCTGGGCCAGGCGAGGAAAAGCGTGATGCTGGCCAACCCGTATTTCGCGCCCGGTCACAAGCTGCGCCACGCCCTGGCCCAAGCGGCCCAGCGGGGCGTCGACGTGGTACTGCTGATCGGCGTGGGCGAATTCCGCATGCAAGATGCCGTGGCGCACTCGTTTTACCCGAAACTGCTGGCTGCCGGCGTGAAGATTGTCGAATACCGCAAGACGCAGCTGCACGCCAAGGTGGCCGTCGTCGACGACGACTGGGCGACGGTGGGTTCGAGCAATATTGACGCGCTGAGCCTGTTTTTGAATCAGGAAGCGAACGTGGTGATCAAGGACGTGGCCTTCGCGCAAAGCCTGCGCCAGCACATCGAGCAAGGCGTGGCCGACGGCATCGTGATTCACCAGGATGATTTCAAGCACATCGGTCGTTTCCGGCGCATCGGTTACGAAGCCGCTTTCCTCGTGTACCGGCTGGTGATGCGCATTTTTTCAGTAGGCAAGTACGCATGAACGAGATGACAACGGTCAGGCTGGACAAATGGCTGTGGGCGGCGCGCTTCTTCAAGACGCGCTCGCTGGCCAGCGAAGCCGTCGACACGGGCAAGGTCAAAGTGGGCGGCGAGCGCGTCAAACCGGCGCGCAGCCTGCGCGTGGGCGACGAGCTGGCCATCGACAATGGCGCGGAGACGTGGGAAGTGACCGTGCTGGGCCTGTCCGACAAGCGCGGCGCGGCACCCGTGGCGCGCCTGCTGTATGAAGAAACGCCGGCCAGCATCGCCCGCCGCGAGCAGCTGGCCGAGGAGCGCAAGCTGTTCCGCGAGCCGGGCACCACCATCAAGGGGCGGCCGACCAAGCGCGACCGCCGCCAATTGAGCAAGGCTGGCGGCCTCGACTGAGGCGCGCTTGTTACTGCAAGGCAATGGCGCACGGCGCTTTTGCCGCCTGAAACCGATACAAACACGCAGTCAGAAAATGCTGCGCTGCACCAATAGAACACCGGCTCTAAAGTTCCCGTTTGACTTTTACGTGGTAGTGGATAATAGTACGAGCGTTCGGATTTTTTCGAGGCGTGCTTTTTTTACCCTCGCTTCAGTCCGCCAAATCGGCAACATCACTTTTAGAACGGACATCTTGAATACTTCAGTCAAATTCATGCGCAAGGGCGAGCTGACCCGTGCAGCCATCCTCGACGTGGCGCTGGACCTGTCCAGCCGCGACGGCCTGGAAGGCCTGACGATTGGGCTGCTTGCGGACAAAATGAACATGAGCAAGTCGGGCGTGTTTGCCCACTTCGGCTCGCGCGAGGACTTGCAGATGGAAGTGCTGAAGCTTTATCACTATCGTTTCGAGCAAGAAGTCTTTTTCCCCAGCATGAAAGAACCACGCGGCATCCAGCGCCTGCAATCGATGTTTGCGCGCTGGGTCAAGCGGGTCAGCGTGGAAATCGCTTCCGGCTGCATCTATATCAGCGGTGCCGTCGAGTATGACGACCGTCCCGGTCCCATCCGCGAGGCCCTGGTGGCCATGGTGCGGGCCTGGCAGGGCGCGCTGCTGCGCTGTGTCGAGCAATCGATCGCCACAGGCGACCTGAAAGCGGACACGGACGCCCAGCAGCTGGTGTACGAGATGTATGGCCTGATCCTGGCCCTGCATCACGACGCGCGCTTCCTGCGCGTGCCGGGCAGCATCGAACGGGCGCAAGCGGGCTTTATCCGCCTGCTGGCGTCGTACCAGAATTGCGCCACAAGTAAATAAGCCGTCAGGCAGTATCCGCAACAACGCACACGCACTACAAGTACAACACTTTAGCTAATCGCCTTCAGGAGAAAATTATGGGTCAATACGTCGCGCCAATCCGGGATATGCAATTCGTTCTGCATGAGTTCCTGCAAGTGGAAGAAGAACTGAAGCAAATGCCGTCGTACGCCGACGTCGACGCCGATATCATCAACCAGGTACTGGAAGAGGGCGGCAAGTTCACTTCTGAAGTGTTGTTCCCGCTGAATCACTCCGGCGACCGCGAAGGCTGCCACCACGATCCCGTCACGAAAAGCGTGACCACGCCTAAAGGTTTCAAAGAAGCGTATAAACAGTACGTCGAAGGCGGCTGGGCGGCATTGGCTTGCGATCCGCAATACGGCGGCCAGGGCTTGCCTGTCGTGCTGAACAATTCGTTCTATGAAATGCTGAACTCGTCGAACCAGGCCTGGTCCATGTACCCGGGCTTGTCGCACGGCGCCTACGAGTGCCTGAAGGAACACGGCACCGACCACCAGAAGGAAGTGTATCTGCCGAAACTGGTGTCGGGCGAATGGACGGGCACCATGTGCCTGACCGAACCGCACTGCGGCACCGACCTGGGCCTGCTGCGCTCGAAAGCGCTGCCTGAGGCGGACGGTTCCTGGACCATCACCGGCAACAAGATCTTCATCTCGGCCGGCGAGCACGACATGGCGGAAAACATCCTGCACCTGGTGCTGGCCCGCGTGCCGGACGCGCCGGAAGGCTCGAAAGGCATCTCGCTGTTCCTGGTGCCGAAATTCCTGCCGAACGCGGACGGCACGGTCGGCGAGCGCAACCCGATCACCTGCGGCGCCATCGAAGAAAAAATGGGCATCCACGGCAATTCGACCTGCCAGATGAACCTGGACGGCGCAAAAGGCTGGATCATCGGCCAGCCGAACAAGGGCCTCAACGCCATGTTCGTCTTCATGAACGCGGCCCGCCTGGGCGTGGGCATGCAGTCGCTGGGCCTGACGGAAATCGCCTACCAGAACGCGCTGATCTACGCCAAGGACCGCACGCAAATGCGTTCGCTGTCCGGCATCAAGAACCCGGAACTGCCGGCGGACCGCATCATCGTGCACCCTGACGTGCGCCGCATGCTGTTGACGGGCAAAGCCTACGCCGAAGGTGCGCGCGCTTTCACCTCGTACGTGGCGCTGCAGATCGACCGCGAACTGCACCACCCGGACGCCGACGTGCGCAAGGAAGCGGCCGACGAAGTGGCGCTGCTGACGCCCGTCATCAAGGCTTTCATCACCGATAACGCCTGGATCGCCACTTCGGACGCGATGCAAGTGTTCGGCGGCCATGGCTACATCTCGGAATGGGGCATGGAGCAGTACGTGCGTGACGCGCGCATCAACATGATCTACGAAGGCACGAACACGATCCAGTCGCTGGATCTGCTGGGCCGCAAGATCCTGGGCGACAACGGCGCCAAGCTGCGCAAGTTCGGCGAAAAGATCAAGGCCTTTGTCGAAGACAATGGCACCGATGAAGCGATGAGCGAATTCGTCACCCCGTTGGGCGATTTGGGCGACAAAGTCACCAAGCTGACCATGGAAATCGGCATGAAAGCCTTCCAGAATCCTGACGAAGTGGGCGCGGCATGCGTGCCTTACCTGCGTGTCGTCGGCCACATGATCTACAGCTATTTGTTCGCGCAGATGGCCAAGATCGCCCTCGAAAAAGAGTCCAGCGGCGACAAGTTCTATACCGCCAAACTGGCTACCGCACGTTTCTACTTCGCCCGCTTGCAGCCTGAAACGGCAACCCTGATCCGTCAGGCGCGTTCCGGTTCGGCCAACCTGATGGCACTCGACGCAGACCTGTTCTAAGACTTGAGGAAAATATGACCAATTTCATCGTTAAAAAAGTAGCCGTCCTCGGCGCCGGCGTGATGGGCGCGCAGATCGCCGCCCATTGCATCAACGCGAAAGTGCCGGTCGTGCTGTTCGATCTGCCAGCGAAGGAAGGCCCGAAGAATGGCATCGTGCTGCGCGCCATCGAGAACCTGAAAAAACTGTCGCCTGCGCCGCTGGGCAGCAAGGATGACGCCGCGCTGATCCAGGTAGCCAACTACGAAGACAACCTGGACCTGCTGGCCGGTTGCGACCTGATCATCGAAGCCATCGCCGAGCGCATGGACTGGAAACACGATCTGTACCAGAAGGTGGCCCCGCACATCGGCCCGAACGCGATCTTCGCCTCGAACACCTCGGGCCTGTCGATCACCAAGCTGGCCGAAGGCTTCGACGCCGACCTGAAATCGCGCTACTGCGGCGTGCACTTCTTCAACCCGCCGCGCTATATGCACCTGGTCGAGATCATCCCGACCGCGTTCACCAAGCCTGAAATCGCCGACCAGCTGGAAGGCTTCCTGACCACCACCCTGGGCAAGGGCGTGGTCCGCGCCAAGGATACGCCGAACTTCATCGCCAACCGCGTGGGCGTGTTCGGCATCCTGGCCATCGTGCATGAAGCGGAAAAATTCGGCCTGTCCGTGGACGTCGTCGATGACCTGACCGGCTCCAAGCTGGGCCGCGCCAAGTCGGGCACCTTCCGCACGGCGGACGTGGTCGGCCTGGACACCATGGGCCATGTGATCAAGACCATGCAGGACTACCTGCCGAACGATCCGTTCGCCGCGGTCTACAAGACGCCGGCCGTGCTGGCGCAACTGGTGGAAAAGGGCGCGCTGGGCCAGAAGAGCGGCGCGGGCTTCTACAAGAAGGTTGGCAAGGAAATCCAACGCCTCGATTTCGCCACCGGTGAATACGTGGCCGGCGGCGCCAAGGCGGCCGACATCATCGCTCGCATCCTGAAGGAAAAGGATCCGGTCAAGAAGATGAAGGCGCTGCGCGAATCGACGAATCCGCAAGGCCAGTTCCTGTGGGCGATCTTCCGCGACGCCTTCCACTACATCGCCATCCATCTGGACACCGTGGCCGACAACGCGCGCGACATCGACTTCGCCATGCGCTGGGGCTTCGGCTGGAACGTGGGCCCGTTTGAAACGTGGCAGGCATCGAACTGGCTGCAAGTGGCCAACTGGGTCAAGGAAGACATCGACGCCGGCCACGCGCTGTGCAACGCGCCGTTGCCTGCCTGGGTATTCGAAGGCCCGGTCGCTGAAAAAGGCGGCGTGCACACGCCGGAAGGTTCGTATTCCGCCGTGTCGAACAGCTTCGTGCCACGCTCTAACCTGTCCGTCTACGACCGCCAGCAGTTCCGCGCGCCCGTGCTGGGCAGCGGCGCCATCGACGGCAAGACCGCCGGCACCACCGTCTTTGAAGACGAATCCGTACGCGTCTGGCATACGGGCGACGACGTCCTGATCATCTCGTTCAAGACCAAGATGCACGTGATCGGCGAAGGCGTCATCAATGGCCTGAAACTGGCCCTGGCCGAAGCGGAAAAGAACTTCAAGGGCCTAGTGATCTGGCACGCGGACGCAGCCGAAGGCGGCGCCTTCTCGGCCGGCGCCGACCTGCAATCGGCCCTGCCGGCCTTCATGCAAGGCGGCGTGAAAGCCGTCGATCCGATCATCGCCGAACTGCAGAACACCTTCATGTCGCTGAAATACGCGAACGTGCCGGTGATCGCCGCGGTCGCCGGCCTGGCACTGGGCGGCGGTTGCGAGCTGGCGCTGCACGCATCGAAGCGCGTGGCCTCGATCGAGTCGTATATCGGCCTGGTGGAAGTGGGCGTAGGCCTGATTCCTGCCGGCGGCGGCTTGAAGGAAGCGGCGCAGCGCGCCTACAAGGAAGCCAAGGGCAACGACATCCTGCAATTCCTGAAAACGGGCTTCACCAATGCGGCCACCGCCAACGTGTCGAAATCGGCGCTGGAAGCGAAGAAGATGGGCTACCTGAAGGAAGACGACGTGATCGTGTTCAACGCCTACGAGCTGCTGCACGTGGCCAAGGTCGAAGCGCGCGCCATGTTCGACGCGGGCTTCCGTCCGCAACTGCCGTCGCTGATCCAGGTCACGGGCCGCTACGGCTGGGGCACCATCAAGGCGCAGCTGGTCAACATGCGCGACGGCGGCTTCATTTCGGCGCACGATTTCAAGCTGGGCGAGATGATCGCCGAGATCGTATCTGGCGGCGACGTGGACCAGGGCAGTTTCGTCAGCGAACAGTGGCTGCTGGATATGGAACGCAAGGCATTCCTGGAGCTGTTGAACCATCCGAAAACCCAGGAACGGATCATGGGCATGATGCAGACCGGTAAGCCGGTACGCAACTAAGCACAACGTCGATGACGATCCTGTCCCTTGTATTTAAAGTACTGCTGCGCGTGAGGCCAAGCATGGTGTATGACCGTATCAAACAACAGATGATGGACACCTTGCCCTTCGTGCGGCTGCTGGGGATCAGCATCGACGAGATCGGCGCCGGCACCTCGAAGGTGTCGCTGCCGGACGATCCCAAACTGCATAATCACCTGGGCACGCAGCATGCGGGCGCCTTGTTTACCCTGGCCGAAACGGCTTCCGGCGCGGCCATGGCTGGCGGCTTCGCCGAGCTGATACTGGGCTTGCGCCCGGTGGCCAAGGAGTCGCGCATCGCCTACCAGAAGGTGGCCCGGGGCGCGACGCGCGCCGAAGGCCGCGTGCCGGGCGACCTGGCTGCCTTGAAGGCGCAGCTGGCGCAGGACGGCAAGGTGGCGTTTCCCGTGGCAGTCGATATTTTCGACTGTGAGGGCACGCTGGCGGCACAGGTGACGGTGGACTGGTATTTGTCGCAGAAGCGCTAAGCGGCAACCTGACTACCCCGGACATTCGACAGAACACGAACCTCGTTCAACATCTTTGAAAGAACAAAATGAGCAAACAACTTCAAGACGCCTACATCGTCTCTGCAACCCGCACCCCGATCGGCAAGGCGCCGCGCGGCATGTTCAGAAACACCCGCCCGGACGACCTGCTGGTGCGCGTGCTGCAATCGGCCCTGGCACAGGCGCCTGGCCTCGACCCGGCATTGATCACCGACGCGATCATCGGCTGCTCGTTCCCGGAAGCGGAGCAGGGCTTCAATATCGCCCGTAACTCGGTGCTGCTGGCCGGCTTGCCGAAAACCGTGGGTGGCGTCACCGTCAACCGTTATTGTGCCTCGGGCATCACGGCCATTGCCATGGCGGCCGACCGCATCCGCGTGGGCGAAGCCGACGTCATGATTGCCGGCGGCATCGAATCGATGTCGATGGTGCCGATGATGGGCCACCACCCATCGATGAACCTGGACATGTTCAGTGATGAAAACATCGGCATGGCCTACGGCATGGGCCTGACGGCCGAGAAAGTGGCGCAGCAATGGAAAGTGTCGCGCGAACAGCAGGACGCGTTCTCCGTCGAATCGCACCGCCGCGCCATCGCCGCGCAGCAAGCCGGCTTCTTCAAGGCGGAAACGACACCCGTGGAAATCATCACGCGCACGCCGAACCTGGCTACCGGCCAGGTGGACGTATCGCGCCGCACCGTCGACACTGACGAAGGCGCACGCGCCGATTCGTCGATGGAGTCGCTGGCAAAACTGAAACCAGTGTTCGCCGCCAAGGGCACCGTCACGGCCGCCAACAGCTCGCAGATGTCCGACGGCGCCGGCGCGCTGCTGATCGTCAGCGAAAAAATCCTGCGCGAGCATAACCTGACCCCGCTGGCAAAATTCTCCTCGTTCGCCGTGCGCGGCGTGCCGCCGGAAATCATGGGCATCGGTCCGAAATTTGCCATTCCTGCAGCGTGCGCCGCCGCCGGTATCACGCAAGACCAGCTGGACTGGATCGAGCTGAACGAAGCGTTTGCCGCACAGGCATTGGCTGTCATCGGCGACCTGGGCCTGGACCCGGCAAAGGTCAACCCGATGGGTGGCGCGATCGCCCTGGGCCACCCGCTGGGCGCCACCGGTGCCATCCGCGCCGCGACCGTGATCCACGCGCTGCAGCGCACCAAGCAGAAGTACGGCATGGTCACCATGTGCGTGGGCGCCGGCATGGGCGCAGCAGGCATCTTCGAACGCGTCTGATGACACTTGGCATAAGCTACTGCGCGTTGCGATTCGCGGCCTGCGATGCTCACTGTGCCTTCGCACAGTTGCGCGTCTCGGCCACAACTCGCTGCCGCTCGCTACGCTTCTGCCAGGCGTCGTGACGTCAGTGGTCAGCTAAGATTAGTCAAAACTTGGGCGCTGGGGATACCTCGGCGCCCTTTATCTTTTGGGAGACGACATGGATATTTTGTGCAGCAAGAGCGAGGGCATTCTGACCCTGGAATTCAACCGCCTGGAACGCAAGAATGCGATCACGGGCGCCATGTACCAGACGCTGGCCGACGCGCTGGTGGCGGCAGAGACGGACGATGCAGTACGCGCCATCTTGATCTGCGGCAAGCGCGAGATTTTCACGGCCGGCAACGACCTTGATGATTTCATGAAGACGGCGCGCCCGAAGGATGGTTCGCTCGACCATGACCGTCCCGTGTTCCAGTTCATGCGCGCCCTGTACGGCAGCAGCAAGCCCGTGGTGGCGGCCGTTTCCGGCCCGGCCATCGGCATCGGCACCACCTTGCTGATGCACTGCGATCTCGTCTACGCGGCAGACAACGCCAGCTTCTCGATGCCGTTCACGCAGCTGGGCCTGTGCCCGGAATTCGGCTCCAGCCTGCTGCTCACCCAATTGGCCGGCTACCCGCGCGCGGCGGAAAAGCTGATGCTGGGCGAGTCCTTCCCCGCCAGCGAAGCGCTGGAAATGGGCCTCGTGTCGAAAGTCGTGCCCCTGTACGACTTGATGACCTTCGCGCAAGGCCAGGCCGCCAAGCTGGTGGCATTGCCGGCGGCCTCGATCCGCGCCACCAAGCGCCTGATGAAGCAAAGCCGCATGGAACCGATGAAGGCGGCCATCGCCGAGGAAAACAAGTTGTTCAGCGCCATGCTGGGCGGCGCCGAAGCGAAGGAAGCGTTTACGGCCTTCTTTGAAAAGAGGAAGCCGGATTTCAAGAAGTTCGCATAAGCTGACTGCCGGGGGCAGACCTCCACCGTTGACTGTCACAGCAGTCGGGATTTTTCTCGCACAAGTTGAAAAGAAGTTCCTTTTACGGGACCTCTTTTCTCATTCATTCAAAAATACGGTGCAAAGAGGATCCTCGCAACTAAGCATGCCTGGCGGCGACGCCAGGCGAGCAATATTCTGGAAAACAGAAATGAGAATGCGGAAGGATTGTCAGCAATCAGAAAATTGAACGTAGATGCATTTTCATGTATCGCGCATGATGAGTCCGGATCTTGATGCCGCAAGCCCTTTCCAATCGACCACCTCAAAGGCAGCGTCCCCGAAACGTACTTGTCCGCGTCGGCGTTCAACGAGATCCAACTCGATCGCCAATTGGCGCAATGCAGGGGAGAGCTGGCGCAGTGCCCGGAACAAGTGCGTGTTGATGTGCTGGGTGTCGATGCCGAGCATCTCCCCGAGCGACACCACATCGCGCCAGCCAGCCTCCGAGGGGATCACGTTTTGACACTCGTCCCCCCGCCGCTCCCGGGCAAGCATCAGCAGCGTTTGATGATGAGCGCGTTCTCCCAAGTCGACGGCCGAACCTTCCACTCTGAGTTCGAGCCGTACGTGTTCCTCGTCCTGGCTTACCAGAAAGCGAAACGTCGGACGCCTCTGGCTAGGCTTTGAACCAACGATCACGGTGAAGCTCAGTGCCGCCGACTACAGCCGGCTGAAGAGCTCGTGGCAGACCCAGGCGAGCGTCTCCGTCGGGGTCGGTCCGTTCAGCTTCAGCGGCTCCGGCGGGGCAGATTCATCGAAGGACAAGATCCATTACGACGACGCGACGTCATCGCTGAAGATCGGACCGATTAAGTCGACAATGCCCGTGCTTCTCGGAGTAGTCAGTAGCAAGGTCTAAGGTAGTCAGCCCCCACAGGCCCGCGCGAGCGGGCCCTTCCGTAGCATTCCGGTTGGAGAGATCAATCATGACAACACCTGAAGGCGGACTCGACGTGGCATGGTCGGAGTGGTCCCGGGCTCTCGTGAGCACGCTGTTTCCCGGCGGGCTGGGACCCGGCCAGCACTTCGCGTTCGGTCAGACGACGCTGATGGCGGATTTCGCGAACGCCGACCCGCAAGTCGCCAATGCCGAGATCTTCCGCATCGGCGATACGGTACCAGCTGCGGCGCCCAACTTCGTGCCCCAAGCGAGCCTGAGCGACGCCTATGGGTTCTTTCTGCAGCGCATAGAATCGCCGGCGCTGGCGATGGCACAGGCCAACATGGCCGCCGCAAATAGCGCGGCGCAAACCGGCTTCAACATGCCCGCGAAAGTGGGCACGCAATCGCCGGCTGGCTACCTGCCGCCGGGGCAGGGTGGGACGGCACAGGCATTGCAGTCCATGTTTTTACCGGCCTACGAACTCGACACCGGGTTTCGTACGCGATACCAGGAGTGGCAGAGTTTGAGCGCCAGGGGCCAGACCCGAGCCGGCGGCGTGATTAGCTTCAGTTCGCGCATCGGCGATCCGTCTGGATCGTCTCCATCGATGCACGCGTTGATGCCGCCGTCAGTCAGTACCTTGGCCGCGCAGCTATCGCCGGACCCGGCTGTGGCACCCCAGGTGCCAACACCACCCGCCTTTTTCAGGGTTGTCGTGGCCGCCCCCGCTCCCTTGCAGTCCGCGTTCGCAGTCGACACGGCACAGCCTCCCGCCTCACCGCCGAGCTCAGCGCAAGCGGCCGTCGAACACTACCGGCCCGTGGCGCTGGCTGCCAATGGAGGCGCAAGCAATTTTTCGCTGGAGGTCTCGTTCACGGGGCTCGGCACCTTCATGATCGGGCCCGCCCGATGGTTCAGCGACACCGCGGTGCGGCTGTTCGCCGACCAGCTTTCACCAACGGACAAGGCTTTATTCTTTGCAGCAGGCGGCGTTCTCGCGCGCCGCATCTATCAGGTCGTCATCGCCTTCGAACCCACCGTCATTCTGCGTTTCGACGACCGCGAGGTCTTCAAGAACGCGAAGACGCTCCTGTCCGACCCGCAGGGCGACTCTGTCAGTATCGGCCCCCTCAACTTCGACTCGAAGCTGGTCGCTTCGACGAGCAGCAAGGGGGGCGTCTATAGCGATGATGTCCAGACCATTATCTGACCTATCCGGTGCAGGCGAAGGTGCAGGACCGCTTTGCCGAAGGCTTGCTGCAGACCCTGGTCGAGATCGCACCGCAGGCGGTCGCCTCGCCCGACGATTACGCTACGCGCGCCAACCTGATGTGGACGGCCACCCTGGCCCTGAATGGCCTGATCGGCGCCGGCGTGCCGCAGGACTGGGCCACGCACATGATCGGCCACGAACTGACGGCCCTGTACGACATCGACCATGCGCGCACCCTGGCCCTGGTGCTGCCCGCACTGCTGGACGTGCAGCGCGAGCAGAAACGCGGCAAATTGCTGCAATATGGCGAACGTGTCTGGAACATCACGCAGGGCAGCGACGACGAGCGCATCGCCGCCGCCATCGCCCGCACCCGCGCCTTCTTTGAAGGGCTGGGCATCCCGACCCGTTTGTCGGCCTATCAGCTGGGCCAGGAAGCGGTGGAAGCAGTTTTGACGCAACTGGAAGCACATGGCATGACCTCTCTTGGCGAACACCGCGATATCGACCTCGCGCGCAGCCGCCGTATCCTCGAAGCAGCACTGTAACCCTGACATAAAAGGAAACAACATGAACATCCTGATGGTACTGACCTCGCACGATCAACTGGGCGACACGGGCAAGAGAACCGGCTTTTGGCTGGAAGAATTCGCCGCGCCCTACTATGTCTTGCAGGAAGCGGGCGCGCAGCTGACGGTGGTTTCGCCCAACGGCGGCCAGCCGCCGCTGGACCCGAAAAGCGACGAGTCCGATTCGCAAACGGACGCCACGCGCCGCTTCAAGCAGGACGCCGCTGCGCAAGCCGTGCTGGCCAACACGGGCAAGCTGGCCGACGTGAAGGCGGCCGACTTTGACGCCGTGTTCTACCCGGGCGGCCACGGTCCGCTGTGGGACCTGGCTGAAGACCCGCACTCGATCGCGCTGATCGAGCAGATGATCGCCGCCGGCAAGCCCGTCGCCGCCGTCTGTCACGCGCCTGGCGTGCTGCGCCACGTGAAGGCGGCCGACGGCTCGCCGCTGGTGCGCGGCAAGCAGGTGACGGGCTTTACGAATACCGAGGAAGACGCCGTCGGCTTGACGGCCATCGTGCCTTTCCTCGTCGAGGACATGCTCAAGCAAAACGGCGGCATTTACTCGAAGCTGGGCGACTGGCAGCCGTACGCCGTCACCGATGGCTTGCTGGTCACGGGCCAGAACCCGGCCTCGTCGGAAGTGGCCGCCCAGGCGCTGCTCAAGCTGCTGGCTTGATGCCCCGCTAGTATGGCCGGCCGCCGGGCGTCATCCACCGGTGCGTCCGGCGGCCATGCCCGCCAGGATCAGGCCGACGGACGCATGCCAGGCCGTCTCGCTGGCGGGCCTGCCCGCCAGTGCATAGCCATGCAGGAAATCGATGAGCGCATCGCGCCCGCGCAGCCGGGTTTTTTTATCCAGATCGAGGGCCTCCACGGCCAGCTCGAACAGCGTCGTAAAGCGCTCGGCCACATCGGCTTGCGTCACGAGTCCGCGTGCCATCAGGCGCACGAAATACGGTGTGGCGCTGACCAGTTCCAGGTACAGCGCGCACAGCGCGAGCAGACGGCGCTGCGGCCCCTGGCGTTGCGTAAACGGCGGCTGGCGCGGATCGAGCGCGGCAAAACGCTGCGCCATCAGGGCCAGCAATAATTCCTCTTTTCCCGCGTAATAGTGATACAGGGCCATGGCGTCGACGCCCAGCCGCTGCGCCAGCGCGCGCATGGAAAACGCTTCGCCTTGCTCTTCCAGCAGGGCCAAGGCCGCTTGCAGGATGGCGGCGCTGTCCAGCGCGGGTGCGGCGCGGCGCGGACGTCCGGCGCGGCGCACGGGAGATTCCAGGTCTTGAAGTTTTTGGGTTTTCATGGGCATAATTCTACACTGTAGAATTAACTAAAGGAACATCCATGAAAAAGCCTGTTGTCAGCGTATTTCTCGGCATCAGCATCGACGGCTGCATCGCCGGAGAAAACGGCGACCTGTCCTGGCTGGCCGAGCTGGCGCCCGACTCGCCCGACGCCACCGGCTACACGGCCTTGATGGAGCAGGTCGATACCTTGCTGATCGGCCGCACCACGTATGACGCCGTGCTGGGATTCGAGCCGTGGCCGTATGCGGGCAAGCGCGTGGTGGTATTGAGCCACCGCGACTTCGCGCCGCGCCATGGCGAGCAGCGCCGCGAAGGCGCCGTGCGTGAAGTACTGGAGGGGCTGGCCGAAGACGGCTGCCGCCACGTGTATCTCGACGGCGGCGCCATCATCCGCGCGGGCTTGCGCGAGGGCGTCGTCGACAGCCTGACCTTGTCCGTGCTGCCCGTGGTGCTGGGCAAGGGCGTGCGCCTGTTCGAGGACGGCTTGCCGCGCAGCGACTGGCGCCTGGACGGCACGCGCCAGCTGCCCAGCGGCGTGGTGCAGCTGCGCTATCTGAAAAATTAAACCGTGCCGGCGAGATCGACGATAAAGCCGGAATCGTAGCGATCGTTTTCAGGCGCGCCGTCCGGACGCTTGTAGCCGCAGGGGTTGCAGACGACGCGGCACTCCTGGACGCGGTAGTCGAGCGAGGCGTGCATGTGGCCATGCACCCACAGGTCGGCCTGGGCTACCAGCTCGTCCAGCTGCGAGGCGAAGGCGGGCGAACCCAGGTTCGTCGCGTATTGCTCTTCCACCGACAGCATCGACGGCGCCATGTGCGTGATGACGACCGTCTTGCCCTCGAACGGTTGCGCCAGCTGCCGTTCCAGCCACGAGCGGTGCTGCGCGTGCAGCTGCGCCGTGTCGCTGGCGCACAGGAGACGCGGTACATCGCCGCCCGTGCTGATGCGCTTGTAGTCGGGCATGTAGCTTTGCGCCGCGCTCAAGGCTTCGTCCCGGCGCTCGGCGCCGAACAGCAGAAAATCCGTCCACAGCGTGACGCCGAGGAAGCGCACGCCATCTAGCGTCACGGCGTCGCCGTCGAGCAGGCGGATGTTGGCGCCCTGCGCATTGGCGCTGGCGCAGGCGTCGCGCACGGCGTCCTGCATGCGTTCGAGCTGGTGGCCATACCCCTCGTGATTGCCATGCACGTACAGCACGGGCAGGGCGCCGAAGGTGCGCGCGGCCCAGGCGATGGCGTTGCTGCCCGTGTCGATGTCCCCGGCCAGGATCACCACGTCGGGGCGGCTGGCGGCAAGGTCGATGGCGGGCGTGTCTTCACCCCAGACTTCCAGATGCAGGTCGGACAGAATCAGCAAACGCATGGCAATAGGGCGGCAAGGCGCACGAAGTGTATGGACCTCTATCGTAGCGCAAGTCCGGATGATGGCTTGCTTGACCGCGCGAGGGTAGCGACGTTACTCTTTGGCATCGATTACCGCACACTCATTACTGGAGCCGCATGCCGCCTTTCTTCCTTCCCAAGTCCCTGCTCAGCATCGCGCTGGCCGCCCTGGCGCTGCCGCTGACGGCGCATGCCGCCACGCCCGCCGTCGATCCCTTGACGCAGCCGATCGCCTCGCCGTATGCGGAGCAGTGGAACCGCCCGCAGCAGCCGGCGCGCATCCACGGCGACACGTATTACGTGGGCGTGGGCGGCTTGAGCGTGGTGCTGATCGATACGCGCGAAGGCTTGATCCTGATCGACGGCGCGCTGCCGCAATCGGTGGCCGCCATCAAGGAACATATCCTCGAGCTGGGCTTTCGCCTGGAAGACATCAAGTTCATCCTGAATACGGAAGCGCATTTCGACCATTCGGGCGGCGTTGCCGCCCTGGCCCGCGACAGCGGCGCGCAGGTGGTCGCCAGCCCGTCAGGTGCGCAGGCGCTGCGCGCGGGCTCGGTGCTCGCCATGGACCCGCAGGCGGGCGAAATCGACCCCATGCCGGCCGTGGAAAACGTGCGCGAAATCGCCGATGGCGAAACCCTGCAACTGGGCGAGGTGACCATCACGGCGCGCTACACGCCTGGCCATACGCCGGGCAGCACCAGCTGGACCTGGGTCTCGTGCGAGGATGCCGAGCGTCAGGAATGTCTGAACGTGGTGTTCGGCGCCAGCCTCACGCCGGTGGCGGCCGACGATTTTCACTACCTGGGCGATGACCGCCATGGGGATCTGACGCCGGCCTTCCGCCGCGTCATGCAGGACTTTGCCAAACTGCCGTGCGACATTTTGATCTCGGCCCACCCGGACCACTCCGGCGGCGACCTGAAACTGACGCATTTGCTCGAAGGCGTCACGCCGAATCCTTTCATCGATGCGCAGGCGTGCCGCAATTACGCGGCCAAAAATGAAGTCAAGCTCGATGCCCGCATCGCGAAGGAAAAAGCGTCTGCGACAAAATAACAACGTTGGCGTCTTCGCCATGAAAAGCGGTTGACGCACTGCAGCATAAGGTGCAGAATCATCGTCCGCAGTTCAGCGCAGTTCAGATTAACCAGACAAAGGAAAGGAAACCCATGTTCGAGCAGGCTGGCAGCAAGTTGTACTACCACTAGCCCCGTGCATGACGCTCGGGGCCATCGGCACATTGCCGATCCCGAGCCGGTGTCCTGCAAAACCCCGGTGAGGAAACTCGCCGGGGTTTTTTTCTTTTAGACGACCCCGGCATAACGACAATACCAAGGAAGACGTTATGCCCATTCATCAGACTCTGCGCGGCGCCCATGTGCCCGTGCATATCTTTACCGACGATATCGACGCGCAGGCGCTGCGCCAGCTGCACAATATCGCCAGCCTGCCCATCGTCCATCCGCATGTGGCTGCCATGCCAGACGTGCATGCCGGCATCGGCGCCACCGTCGGCAGCGTGATTCCCACGCGCGGTGCCATCATCCCGGCCGCCGTTGGCGTCGACATCGGCTGCGGCATGAACGCCGTGCGCACGACCCTGACGGCCAGCGACCTGCCCGATAACCTGGCGCGCCTGCGCAGCGCCATCGAAGCGGAAGTGCCCGTCGCATTCGAACAACATGAATGGAGCCGCGTGCAAGGCTCGCGCCAGGCGCGCGCCGTGCGGCCGCTCGGCGACCGCCTGGCGCACATCGTCGAGCGCCACCGGGGCATCGCCAAGATGCTGCGCCAGTTCGAGCGCACGTGGATTTGCCAGGCCGGCACCCTGGGGGGCGGCAATCACTTCATTGAAATCTGCCTCGACGAGGAGCAGCGGGTGTGGATCATGCTGCATTCGGGTTCGCGCGGCATCGGCAACGTGATCGGCCGTTACTTTATCTCCGCCGCGCAGAAGGACATGCGGCGCCACCAGCTGCAGCTGCCGGACGCGGACCTGGCGTACCTGAGCGAGGGCTCCACGGTATTTGACGACTATGTGGAAGCGGTGGATTGGGCGCAGGATTACGCGCTGCTCAACCGCAGCGAAATGATGCGCCGCGTGCTCGACGTGCTGGCGAAGTTTGCTCCGCCGTTCCGGCTCGACGGGGAAGCCATCAACTGCCACCACAACTACATCGCGCGCGAAACGCATGGCAATGAGGATTTATATGTGACGCGCAAGGGCGCCATTTCGGCGCGGCAGGGCGAGCTGGGCATCATCCCCGGCAGCATGGGCGCGCGCAGCTTCATCGTGCGCGGCAAGGGCAAGCCGGAATCGTTCTGTTCCTGCTCGCACGGGGCGGGGCGCAGCATGAGCCGCAGCGAGGCGAAGCGCCGCTTCAACCGCTTCGACCTGGCCGAGCAGACGGCCGGCATCGAGTGCCGCAAGGATGGCGGCGTGATCGACGAAATCCCCGCCGCCTATAAAAATATCGACGCCGTCATGGCGCATCAGAGCGATCTGGTGGAAGTGGTGCATACCTTGCGCCAGGTCGTCTGCATCAAGGGCTGAAAGGAGAAACCATGAAGATCAAAGTGAAGGCCACGCCCAAGCCGCGCAACCCGCTGGTGGCGGCCGCCAGGTTGCGCGGCGGCGCCGGTGTGCATCAGTCGGAAGCGTCGCCGCGCGCGGCGCGCCGGGCCGGCAAGCACCGGCTGCAGCAACTGCTGGCGGGACGCCTGAAGCCCGAGGATTAGCGCGCTGGATTAACGCAACGGCAGTTCGACGATGAAGTTTGGGTTGAACTGGGGATTTTGCGGCGTGCCGCCGCGCGTCTTGTAGCCGCAGGGGTTGGCCACGACGCGGCACGGGCCGATGCGGTAATCGCGCGAGACGTGAATGTGGCCATGCACCCACAGGTCCGCCTGCGCTGCCAGGTCGTCCAGGCGCGAGGCGTAGGCGGGCGAGCAGCCCTCGCTGCCATACGCATCGTCGACCGAGCGCAGCGACGGCGCCATGTGGCTGACGACCACCGTGCGGCCGTCGAAGGGCTGCGCCAGTTCGCGCGCCAGCCAGGCTTTTTGCTGCGCGTGGAACATGGCCGTATCGGCCGCGCGCAGCTTGCGAAAGCCCATGTTGGCCAGGCGGATGCGCTTGTAGTCGTTCATGACGGCTTCCGCGTCGCGCATGGCCGCTTGCCGCGTGTCGTCGCCCAGCAGGCGGAAATCCGTCCACAGGGTGGCGCCCAGGAAGCGCACCTTGCCGCCTGCCTGGTCGGTGAAGACGTGGGTATCGGCGTCGAGAAAATGCACGTTTGGCGTGGCGGCGCAGGCTGCGCGCAGCTCCTGGCGCACCTTGTCGAGGTGGTGGCCATAGCCTTCGTGGTTGCCGTGCACGTACAGCACGGGCAGGTCCGCAAACGCGGTGGCGGCCCAGGCGACGGCGCGCGCGCCCGTGTCGATGTCGCCGGCCAGGATCACGGCGTCAGGACGGCTGAGCGCGAGGTCGCCCTGCGGCGCTTCGTCGCGCCATAGCTCATGGTGCAGGTCCGACAGAATCAATAAACGCATGCGGTATCCAGGCGATTCGGAAGTACGTCATCGTACCTGAAAACCGTCACTCCTCCTCCAGCGCGGCGAAGCTGTGCGCCAGGTAGTCGATCAGCGCGCGCACGGCCGGCAGCAGGCCGCGCCGCGACGGGAAGACGGCGTGGATGATTTCGCGCTGCGGCCGCCATTGCCCCATCAGCGGCAGCAGGCTGCCATCGGCGACCTGCTCGGTGATCATCATGGTCGGCAGCTGCACCACGCCGACGCCGGCCACGGCCGCGTCGCGCAGGGTCAGCATGTCGCCCGTGACGAAACGCGGCACGTGGCGCAACTGGGCGCGCGCGCCATCGGGGCCGTATAAATCCCACTGGTAGTGCTGCTGCGGCATGCCCAGGGCCAGGCTGGGCCAGTCGGCCAGGTCGGCTGGCGCTGTCGGCCTGGGCGCGTCGCCGAACAGCAGGGGGCTGCCCACCATGCACTGGCTGCGTTCGGCCAGCACGCGCAGCACCAGGTCGCTGTCGGGCAGCGGCGGCGGGCGCACGCGGATGGCCACGTCGATGCCCTCGGCCACCAGGTCGACGCGGCGGTTGCTCGCTTCGAGCAGCAGGGTCACCTGCGGATGGTCGCGCATGAAGCCGGCCAGCATGGGAGCGACCAGGGAATGCAGCAGGGCGATGGGGCAGGACAGGCGCACCGTGCCGCGCGGCGCGGCCCGCGTCAGTTCGATCGCTTCCTGCGCCGCCTCCGCTTCCACCAGCATCGCCTTGCAATGCTCGTAAAACGTCAGTCCCACGTCGGTGACGGAAAAATGCCGCGTCGTGCGCTGCAGCAGGCGCGCGCCCAGGCGCTCTTCGAGCAGCGCGATGCGCCGGCTCAGTCTGGACTTCGGCATGCCCAGCGCGCGCCCGGCCGGCGCGAAGCCGCCATGGTCGACCACCTGCACAAAGTAATACAAGTCGTTCAGATCCTGCATGCCGCCTCCTTGATCGTTCTATTTTTGGAACGCTGATGGCGAATTTTACCGTCTACCGCCCTTATCGTTGCAAGCGTATTCTGTCTCCATCGTAATCAAACCCGAACAGGAGATCGAGATGAACACAGTCACAGGTATCTACAGCGCACCGCGCCAGCACTGGGTCGGCGACGGTTTTCCCGTGCGCTCGATGTTTTCGTACAACGGCCATGGCAAGCAGCTGAGCCCCTTCCTGCTGCTCGACTATGCCGGTCCCGCCGAGTTTGCGCCCGGCACGCGTCCGCCCGGCGTCGGCTCGCATCCGCACCGCGGCTTCGAGACGGTGACCATCGTCTACAAGGGCGAAGTGGCGCACCGCGATTCGACGGGCCAGGGCGGCGTGATCGGCCCCGGCGACGTGCAGTGGATGACGGCCGGCGCCGGCATCCTGCATGAAGAGTTTCACTCGCCCGCCTTCACGCGGTCGGGCGGCACGCTGGAAATGGTGCAGCTGTGGGTGAACCTGCCGGCCAAGAACAAGATGACGGCGCCTGGCTACCAGGCCATCACCAGCGACACGATTCCCGCGGTGGCGCTGCCCGACGGCGCCGGTTCCGTGCGCGTGATCGCCGGCGACTTCGACGGCCGGCATGGCCCGGCCCGCACGTTCTCGCCGATGCAGGTGTGGGACCTGCGCCTGGCCCAGGGCAAGCTGACGGAGCTGCCGGTGCACGCCGGCTGGAGCACGGCGCTGATCGTCCTGCATGGCACGGTGCTGGTCAATGGCGAGAGCGTGGTGCGCGAAGCGCAGATGGCGCTGTTCGGGCGCGACGGCGACAGCATCACCGTCGAGGCGAACAGCGACGCCGTGGTGCTGCTGCTGAGCGGTGAGCCGATCGACGAGCCCATCGTCGGCCATGGCCCTTTCGTCATGAACACCGAAGCGGAAATCGCGCAGGCGTTCGAGGATTTCAACAGCGGCCGCTTCGCCCGCATCGCGACGTAGTTTGTGTCATTAATTTATGCAGTACCCATGCCGCATCCCGCGGCATGGTTTTTCAGGAGACCACCATGAGCACCCCCGCCAACTTCCAAGGTTTGCCACCGATGATCGATCCAGACGACGCCGTCATGCTGCTGATCGACCACCAGAGCGGCTTGTTCCAGCTGGTGCGCGACATCGAGCAGCACGTGCTGCGCGGCCACGTCACGGCGCTGGCCAAGCTGTCGCGCCTGGCCAACATGCCGACCTTTACCACCGCTTCCGTGCCCGACGGCCCGAACGGCCCCTTGATCCCGGAGATCCACCATTTCAACCCGGACGCCGTCTACATCCCGCGCACGGGCCAGATCAACGCCTGGGACAATCCTGCCTGGGTCGAGGCCATCGAAAAGACGGGCCGCAAGACCCTGCTGATCGCCGGCACGCTCACCAGCGTATGCATGGCTTTCCCCACCATCAGCGCGCTGGCGGCCGGCTACAAGGTGTTTGCCATCATCGACGCCTCGGGCAACTGGTCGAAGATGGCCACCGACATCACCATGGCGCGTGTCACGCAAGCGGGCGCCGTGCCGATCGACACGTATGCCGTGCTGGCTGAAGTGATGAGTACCTGGAACCGCGCCGATGCGATGGATTTCGCCGCCATCATGACGGACCACATCGTGCCGCCGTACCGCGCGCTGATCGAGAGCTACGACAAGGCGCAGGGCGTGCAAAAGAATGGCCGCGAGACCAAGCTGGAAATCCTCGAGGCGGCCAGCAAGGGCTGATCGCCTTACGGCGCGTCGTAGCGGGCGCGTATCGCCGCCAGCACGCCGCGCTGCTCCAGGCGCGTGATGGCGGCGTTCAGGCGCGCCAGATCGGCCGTGCTGGTGCTGCGCGCATTGAGCATCAGGTGCACGGGCGCGCGCAGGGCGAGGAAGGGCAGGGTGGTCAAGGCGACGCCCTGCAGGCGCGCTTCGTGGCGCACGGCCAGCACGTCGCCCAGCAACAGGTCGGCGCGGCCCGCGTCGAGCATGAGGATGCCTTGCCGGAAGCTGCCGAAGGTATTCAGGCGGCCGTCTTTTTCCAGCGCCGGACGGGCCGCAGCGTACTGCGCGCCATACCAGCCCACCTTGGGCGCGAGCAGGGTGGCCTTGCCGCGCGCCAGCTGGCCGAAGCTGCCGACATGGCGCTGCGCGGCGTGCGTGCCGGCCTTGCCGAAGACGCCGACGGCTTCATCGCGGTACGAGATGGAGAAGCGGGCGTAGGACTGGCGTTCCGGCGTTTCGGACGCGGCCAGCATCAGGTCCAGTCCGCCTGTCTGGAACAGCAGCTGGCGCCGCGCCGTGGGCAGTTCCGGCAAGGTGACCAGGGTGCAGTGCGCTTCCTTGAAGATGGCCTGCAGCAATTCCAGGTCCAGACCCGTATAGCTGCCTTGGGCGTCGCGATACAGGTACGGCGGCCATTGCTCGAGCGCCATTGTCATGCGGCAGGCCTGGGCGGGCAGGACGCTGCCGAGCAGCGTTGCCGCAAGCAGCACGTGGCGCAAGCGCATGGAACATCTCCGCAGTGGTTCAAGTGGTAGTACTTGCCAATTTGCCAGAATGGCCACGAAAGTCAAGCAGTGCATGGCTGGTTGCGGATATCAAATGGGCTATAGTGGCAGCCTGCCTTCATTTTAAGGAAATCCGCTTGACTCCCCCGCTCGAGATCGCCGCCAATGTTTTGATGACTGCCTCCATCATCCTGGCCGGACGCAATAATATCCATTCCTGGTGGATCGGCATGGTCGGCTGCGTGCTGTTCGCCGTGCTGTTTTTCCAGGTCAACCTGTACGCCGACGTGATGCTGCAGCTGTTTTTCATCGTCACCTGCGTCATCGGCTGGCTGCAATGGCGGCGCGGCGCCGGCGGCAAGCCCTTGCCGATCACGCGCACGGGCCGGCGCAGCCTGGCCTGGGTCGTGCCGGCCGGCATCGCCTCCGTGGCGATCTACGGCATGCTGCTGCACCGCTTCACGAATGCCTACGCGCCCTTCATCGATTCGGCCGTGCTGGTGTTCAGCATCATTGCGCAATTTTTGCTGATGAGCCGGCGCATCGAAACCTGGGCCTTCTGGCTGCTGGTCAACACCGTGGCCGTGCCGCTCTACTACAGCCGCGGTCTGCACCTGACGGCCGTGCTGTACGCGGCTTACTGGGTCAATGCCGTCATTTCCTGGTACTGGTGGAGCGTGCAGGCGCGCCGCGCGGCGGCCGCGCCGCAGGCGATGGCCGACGCCTGATATTGCCAAAGACCAAGTCCTTAGATTCAAATCGTATATACAATCAATTTTTAATTCGTTCACGCCATAAAGACGCCGGGATATAGTGGCCTTTCCCCGCTTACCGGTGTCTTTTATGTTGCGCATTAGTCCTTCTCCCTGTTTTTATGCCGTCCGGCACCAGCTGACCATGCAATGCATGGCGCAGTGGATGCCGGTGCGTGCCCGACCACGCATCCCCTAAGTCATTCCCATCCGTTTCGTTGTCGTTTGCCCGCTGGCCTACCCGGTCCGCGTGCCCCTGCTCGGCCTTTTTATCGGAAAAAGGCTGCAATCCCAATAAGAGGAAACCATGTTCAAACCACTCGCCATCAGTCTTGCCATCGCCGCCGCCTTTCCCGCCGTCTCCACCATCGCCCATGCCGAGGACGACATGCTGCGCGTCAACGTGACCGGATCGAATATCCGCGTCAGCGAAAAAGAAGGTGCCAGCGCCGTGCAGGTCATCACGGCCAAGGAATTGAAAGCCAGCGGCAAGACCAGCGTGTCGGATGTGCTGCGGGCCATCTCCGCCAACAGCGGCAACAGCTACAACGAACAATATACGGGCAGTTTCTCGGCCGGCACCTCGGGCCTGTCGCTGCGCGGCATCGGCCAGAAAAATACCTTGATCCTGGTCAATGGCAAGCGCGTGGCCAGTTATGCGACGGCGCAAAACCTGCAGGAAACCTTTGTCGACCTGAACAGCCTGCCGATGGCGGCCGTGCAGCGCATCGAGGTGCTCAAGGATGGCGCCTCGTCCGTCTACGGTTCCGATGCCGTGGCCGGCGTGGTCAATATCATCCTGTACAAGGAGTTCACAGGCACGGACATCACGGCGCAGTGGGGCGGCTCGACCGAAGGCACGGGCCAGCATGAAAAGAGCGCGGCGCTGCAGACGGGTTTCGGCAAGCTCGAGGAAGATGGCTACAGCCTGGTCTTCTCGGTCGATGCGCAGCAGCGCGACAAGCTGCAGCAAAGCGATGTGGCGTGGATGCGTGATGCGGACTTCCGCAACCAGCAGCGGGGCAGCCTGGGCTGGGCCATCACCAACTATGCGGGCACGGACCCGACGAAGACCTTGGGCGGCGTGCGCGGACCATTGCAGCTGGTTAATTATGGCGACATCACACCCGGCAAGACGGGACAAGTGCTGGCGTATAACCCGTCGCCATATAAAACCCTGATTCCCGGCATCCAGCGCGTGCACACGGCCGCGCGTGCCACTTTCAAACTGAATGCGGATACGGAAGCGTATGTCGACCTGCTGCACAGTTACTCGCGCGCCGACCAGACCTTCAGCGCGCCATTGACGGTGAACAATGCCACGCGCGTGTGGAACAACGCTACCCAGGCGCTCGACACGATTCCCGTCGTGCTGCCCGTGGGCCATCCGAACAATCCGGGCGCCACGCCCCTGCCGTTCACGGCCACCCTGTTCGACCTGGGGCCGCGCCTGAAACAGGACAAGGTCACGTTCTACCGCGCGCTGGCGGGCGTCAAGGGCACCTTGGCGGGCTGGGACTGGGATGCGGCCGTCGGCCACTCCAGCAGCAAGCTGGAGGAAACCGTGCAGAACTTCGTCAACCGCTACGCATTCCAGCAGGTGCTGGCCGACGGCAGCTATAACTTCTTTGATCAGGCACAAAACAGCGAAGCGGTGCGCAACCGCCTGCGTCTGTCGACCCTGCGCCCGGCCGAGTCGACCCTCGACACCGTCGATTTCTCGGCCGCGAAAGACCTGTGGCAGTTGCCGGCCGGTCCGCTGGGCTTTGCCGCCGGCGCGCAGTGGCGCCGCGAAAAGATGGATTCGCAAACCTCGACGGCGGTATTGTCCGGCACCGAGCTGCGCCCGGCGATCAACATCATCAACGGCTCGCGCAGCGTGTCGGCCCTGTTTGCCGAATTTAACGTCCCGGTGGTGAAAGACCTGTCCGTCAACCTGGCGGGCCGCGCCGACCATTACAGCGACTTTGGCAATGCGTTTTCGCCGAAGGCCAGCGCGCGCTACCAGGCGGCGCCGTGGCTGCTGGTGCGCGGCACCGTGTCGCGCGGCTTCCGCGCGCCGTCGCTGCCGGAAATTACGCAAAGCACGGCCGTCAGCTATGTCAGCGTGCTTGATCCGAAGGACCCCGTCACGCCCACGCAGACGCGCGGCGTGACGGCCATTACCATCGCCAATACGGCGCTGCGTCCGGAGCGGTCGAATAACCTGAACCTGGGCGTGGTGGTCTCGCCCACCAGCAGTTCGAGCATCGGCCTCGATTACTACCGCATCAGGCAGGATGGCGTGATCGGCACGGAAAGCGCCACCACCACGCTCGCCAACGAAGCAGCGGCGCCGCAGAAGATTACGCGCGACGCCGATGGCCGCATCACGACCCTGTACCGCCAGTACCGCAACCAGGGCCAGCGCGAAGTGTCCGGCATCGACCTGGACCTGCGCCAGCGCTTCGTCGACAAGGACTGGGGCAAGCTGACCCTGGCCGGCCAGCTGAGCCGCGTGCTGCGCTTTGCCGAACCGCTGTCGGACGGCGCGCCGCTCACCGATGGCGCCGGCACCAATTATTTCGGCTCCATCCCGAAATGGCGCGGCGTCACCTCGGCCACCTGGGAGCAGGGCAAATGGTCGTCCACGCTGACCTGGAATTACGTGGGCAGCTATGCGCAAAATACGCATCTCGATGAATCGGTGGCTGCCTTCAGCACGTTCGACGTGACCACCAGCTGGCAAGTCACGCCGGCGGCGAACGTCACCTTCATCGTGCAAAACCTGGCCAACAAGCGCGCGCCGTGGGATTACTCGGCCTCGGGCTTCGACTATACGCAAGCCGATCCGCGCGGGCGTTTCGCGTCGCTCAAGCTGAACTATAAGTTCTAGGGTGCGGGGGGCATGCGTGCCCCTCAGTGCCCGTTCGACACCTGCCGCTGCCCCGCCTGTTCATGCAGGCGCTGGCGGTAGGCGCTGGGTGTGACGCCCATGCGTTCGCGGAAGGCCGTGGCGAAGTTGCCCGCGTTGTGAAAGCCGATCAGGAGGGCGACATCCTGCACGTCGATTTCCGTCTGCTGCAGCAGTTCCACGCCGCGCGCGATGCGCGCTTCGCGGATGAAGGCGAAGACTGTCATGCCCGTCTGCTCGCGGAACATCAGGGTCAGTTTTTCGCGGTAGGTGCCCACGCTGCGGGCGATTTCGGACAGGTTGGGCAGGCTGCCCAGGTTGTCGAGGATGAGTTGTTTGACGGCATTGACGAACACGAGGTCCGGATGTTGCTGCCGGTCGCCGACCGGGGTCGCCGCGGGTAATGTGCTGTTGCTTTTACGCATCAATCCCAGGTGGATATGGATGCGCGCGGCCAGTTCTTCCGGCAGGAACGGCTTTGCAATGTAATCGACGCCGCCCACCTGCAAGCCCATGACGCGCTCCTTGGCGGCGTCGGCGCCGCTGAGAAAGATCACGGGAATCTGTTCCGTGTCGGGATTGGCCTTGAGCAAACGGCACGCCGTGTAGCCATCCATCTCGGGCATGCGCACGTCGAGCAGGATCAGGTCGGGATGCGTGGCCAATGCCAGCTGGTAGCCCTGGTAGCCATTGAAGGCAATGCTGAAGCGGTAGGGCTGCTCGCTGAGCAGCTCCATCAGCATGCGCTGCTCGAACGCGGAATCGTCCACGATCAAGATGTTTTTTCTGATGGTTTCGCTGGTCAATGGCATGGCATGGATGACTTAACCAAATAGCAAGTTGTGGCTTATTATGCCTCGCTTTTTCTTTTTTTTCTGCTTTTCTCGTATTTCAAAAGATGTTTCTCCGCGAGAAGAAGCGCGGATTTCCTATATCGCCAATAATTCACTCATGCATTGATTTTAAGCAATGTCGATTGCCAAAAAATCTGTTTTGCCAATGCTGCAAACAATGCCGGAGTCCCTCGCTTTCTGACTCTCGGCGCAAGTATGTTGTCGTCCTGGTTTGCGTGCCCCAGAAAACGCCGGCAATACCGTGACTATCCTCGAGCCCTTCATGCCGATGGGCGCATTAATGATGTTCCGTCATCAGGAGGTATCATGTTGCGAGTTATTTCACCCCGCTTGACCGCTGCCGCCAGTGTCGTCCTTGCTGCGACGGCCCTCCTGCCTGGCTACGCCGATGCCGCTGTGTATTTGAACGGCAGCAATACCACGACCTTTGACGTGACCCTGAAAATCATCGCCAACTGCACCATTGCGGCTGCCAATCTCGACTTTGGCCAAAGTCAGGGCGTACTGGCTACTGCCGTGAACGTCAATACGACCGTGAATGTCACCTGCACCAATACCACGCCGTACAACGTGGGCTTGACGGCGGGTACGGGCACGGGCTCAAGCGGCACCACGCGCTATCTGAGCGGCACGGGCGGCAACCTGGGGACGGTGCAATTCAACCTGTTCCAGACGGCCGGCAGCACCTTGTGGGGCGATACGCAGGGCACGAATACCGTCGGCGGCACCGGCAACGGCGCGTCGCAGCCGCTCACGGTGTACGGCAACATTCCGCCGCAGGCGACGCCGGCGCCTGATACCTACAAGTCGACCATCACGGCCACCGTGTACTTTTAAGCCAGGCGCTGCGTGAACGCCGGTTCGATTTCGCTGCTGAAAAGCGTACTGGCGCTGCTGGCCTGCTGCGCCGCCGGCGCGAACGGCGCCAATTTGCAGATTTCGCCGGTGACACTCAATTTGCGCGCCGCTCAGAATGCCGCGGGTATCAACTTGCAAAATCTCGGCGACCAAGCCATCTACGGGCAGGTGCGGGTGTTCGCCTGGGACCAGCGCGATGGCGAAGAAGTGCTGGCGCCGACGCAGGAGCTGGTGGCCAGTCCGCCGATCGTCGAAATCGCCGCCAACAGCCGGCAGACCATCCGCCTCGTGCGTGCCCAGGCTGGCCCTGTCGCGCAGGAAAAGACGTATCGCGTGCTCATCGATGAAATCAGCCGCGAGGATGATGCGGGTCGCAGCGGCGTCGATATCCGCCTGCGCTATTCGGTGCCCGTTTTCGTGCTGCCGGCCGCTGCGCCGGGCAAGGAAGTGCTCGACTGGCAAGTCTTCCGCGAGCGGGGCGAGTGGATGTTGCGTATCAAGAACAGCGGCAATGTCCATGCGCAGATCGGGGCGATGACGTTGACGAACCAGGCGGGCAAGGAGTTTGCCGTCAGCAAGGGGCTGTTTGGTTATGTCCTGGCCGAACGCATGCGCGTATGGCGCCTGCCCGTCGCCAGGGAGGCCGAACTGGATGGGCCGTTGAGTATTGCGGTCAATGTGAATGCGAAGGCGCTCATTGCCAAGAATTCGACACCTTGAACATGGCCGCCATGGCGGGCGCGACCGGCGTGAACCATGAAACGCGCGCTGGCAGCGTTGTTGTTGCTAGTCATGGCGCCGCTGGCCGGGGCCGATGGCGCGGCGGCCGTGACGGGCGCCGATCCGGGGCCGGCCAGCTTGCCCACCGATCCGGCGGCGCCGAATGAACTGTATCTGGAGGTAAGTGTGAATGCTGTTTCAACCGGGCTGATCTTGCGTTTTACCCAGGTGGGCAAAACCTTGCGCAGCAGTGTGGCGAACTTGCAGCAGCTGGGGCTGGACCCGGCGCGCCTGGTCGCGCCCGGTCAGACCGAGGTGGCGCTCGATGCGGTTCCCGGACTCAGCTATGAATATGATGCGGCGCGCCAGAGCGTATCGCTGCAGGTGACGGACGACTTGCGCGCGCCGTACCGTATCGATGCGCGCCTGGCGGCGCAGACGCCGCCGTCGCGCGTCACGCCCGGCGCCGTGCTCAATTACGAAGCCTATGCGGAACTGGGCCGGACACGGCGCGCCGCCATCTTCAACGACTTGCGCTATTTCAATGACAGCGGCGTGTTCAGCCATACCGGCACCGTGAACGGGGGGGGAGACCAGCGCAAGTACATGCGCTTTGACACCTTCTGGAGCCATGCCGACCCCGAGACCCTGCAAACGTGGCAAGTGGGCGACCTGATCTCCTCATCGCTCAGCTGGAGCCGCGCCGTGCGCGTGGGCGGCGTGCAGTGGCGCAAGAACTTCCAGCTGCGCCCGGACCTGCAGACCTTTCCCGTCGCCTCCGTCGATGGCACGGCGCTCGTGCCTTCGTCGCTGAGCCTGTATGTGAATGGCGTGCAGCAATATGCTGCCAGCGTGCCCAGCGGTCCGTTTGTGCTGAACCAGGTGGCCGGCATCAATGGCGCGGGACAAGCCACCCTCATCACGCGCGATGCCCTGGGGCGCAGCGTGACGACCGTGCTGCCCCTGTATGTCGACACGCGCATGCTGGCCAGCGGCTTGAGCGATTACTCGGTCGAGGCGGGCGCCGTGCGGCGCGACTATGGCCGCCGCCTGTTCGGCTACGAGCGGCAATTGCTTGCCAGCGCTTCCGGCCGCCATGGCGTCAGCGACAGCTTCACCATCGAAGGCCATGCGGAACTGGCTGCCGGCCTGTATCAGGCGGGGGCGGGCGCGCTGGTGCGGCTGGGCCAGGCGGGCGTGCTCAGCGGCTCGCTGTCGGCCAGCGCCGGCCGCAGCCGTGGTGCGCAGCTGGGCGCCGGGTACCAATATGTGGGGCCAAGCTTCAGCGTCGATGCGTACAGCGTGCACGCCAGCGCCGGGTTTGGCGACCTCGCTTCGCGTGATGGCAGCCCCGTGGTGCGCGCGGCGGACCGCGTCACCGTGAGCCTGCCTTTGCCGGCGGGAAGCAGTATCAGCAGCAGTTATATCGGCTACCGCACGCCCGGCGCAGCGTCATCGAAGCTGGCCACCTTGGGCTATTCGGCGACCCTGTTTCACGGCCTGTTCCTGAATGCCAGCCTGTTCCAGGATTTGCGGCAACGCGAGAAGCGGGGCTTTTATGTCGGCTTGAGCATGGCCTTCGACAACAATCTGGCCATCAGCACGAGCGGCAGCCGGCAAAACGGCGAGAGCGGCCGCAGCGTCAGCGCGCAGCGCGCGGCGGACTTTGGCGGCGGTGTCGGCTGGAACTTGCAGGCTGGCACGGTGGGCCGCAATGCCTATCGGCAAGCGCAAGTGGAATACCTGGGCAATAACGGCCGCGTGAATGCGCGCACGCAAAGCGGCGGCATGGGCAATGCCTCCTCGCTGGGCGCGGCCGGCGCGCTGGTGCTGATGGATGGGCATGTCGAGGCGGCGCGCCAGGTGGGCAGCGGTTTTGCGCTGGTGTCCACTGGCGGTGTGGGCAATATTCCCGTGTTGCATGAAAACCGCCAGATCGGCGTGACGGACAGGGGCGGCTATCTGCTGGTACCGAATTTGAATCCTTATGGCAATAACCAGATCAGCATCGCCACGGATGAGCTCGACGTTGACGCGCGCGTGCCCGTGACCAATATGAATGTCGTGCCGCAACAGCTGGCGGGCGTGCTGGCCGCCTTTCCCGTCGAACGCTACAGCGCCGCCACTGTTATCGTGCAAGGCGCCGACGGCAAGCCGCTGGCCACGGGCTTGCCCGTGCTGCATGTGCAAAGCGGCAAGCAGACGGTCATGGGATTTGACGGCATGGTGTTCGTCGACGATTTGCTCGAGCAGAATCAGCTGCAAGTCGGCGAGGGCGACAGCGCGTGCACGGTAGGTTTTTCCTATGTGCGCCCTGCCGCGGGCGGCTTGCCCGTGATCGGGCCGCTGCGCTGCGCTGCCGCCGGCGCCGGGGGAGGCCGCTGATGCGCCGCCTGCTGCCATGCCTGACCCTGCTGCTGGGATGCGCCTGGGGCGGCGCGGCGCAGGCGGCCGATACCTGCACGGTGAGCATGACGAATATCGATTTCGGCGCCGTCAGCCCGATTTCCGGCAGCGATTACGTGGCGCAGGCAACGGGCACCTTCAGCTGCCTGTTTTCGTCGTTGAACCTGGGGCAGTTGCTCACGCCCAACGCGCAAGTGTGCATCTCGCTGGGGCTGGGCACGAATTCCACCTCGGCCCTGCCGCGCAAGCTGGGCAATGGCAGCAACCGCATGGAGTACAACGTGTACGTGGATAATTCGTATGCCACGGCAAAGATATGGGGCGGCGCCGGCGTGGCGGGCGCGCCGTCGACCTTCGGCATCATTTTGTCGGCCGGCTTGCTGGCCCCGCCCGGCACGTATTCCACCACCTTTACCGTGTATGCCAGGATCCCCGCTGGCACGGCCCTGGCCGCCGTGCCCACGGCCGCCAACGCCAATACGGTGTATACGTCGAGCTTTGCCGGCCAGGGCACCTACACCTACACCACGTATGGCCTCGTCAACCTGTTTGGCTGCACGGCCAGCAGCGGCAGTTTCGGTTTCACGGTCAATGCCACGGCCGTCAACGACTGCACCATCGCGGCCAGTCCGATGGCGTTCGCGAACGCTTCCATCCTGACGGGCAACTTGCGCAGCACCAGTACCTTGTCCGTGCGCTGCGTGAACAACAATGCGTACCAGATTGCCCTGAACGGCGGCAGCGTGGCGGCCAACGTGGCGAACCGGCAAATGAAAAACATTGTAACGACGGACACGGTCAGCTACCTGCTGTCGTCGACGCTCGATGGCCCGCTCTGGGGCGATGGCACGTCAGGCACCAGCATGGTGACAGGCACGGGCACGGGCGCCAGCGTGCCGCTGACGATTTACGGCCGCGTGCCGGCGCAGGTGTCGCCGCGCCCCGGCGACTACAAGGACACGGTGACGGCAACGATCTATTTTTAGAACGTGACGGTGATGAGGCCGCTGTCCGATGGCGTCGCCTGCTGTTGCAGCAGATAGGGCGTGTTGTGCTGGCAGCGCACCTGGGTGCTACCGCGCTGCGAGACGACGGTGCACGCTTCGTGGACGACGAAGGTGGCCTGGAACGATGCGGAGGAAACGGTGGCGGCGGCGGTGGTCTGGCAGAGGGAGAGGGCGAGCAATATTGTCAGGGAGGCAAATTTCAAAGGAGTCATCGTAAGCGTATCAAGTGAAAAACGGACGGGAAACAACATTCTCTGACGCCGTTTCGCACACCGGGACGGGAGAAGCTGGACTGGGCATGATTGTACTGGAGCAAGAAAAGTGTGAGTTTTCGCGTATTTTCAAGCCCTCTCCGGGGCGGGAGACGGCTTGCAAAGCGATAGTAACTAAGTTTCCGTGTGGCAACCGTAAGATTTTTTTAATTGTTGTGTTGGATCAACGTGAGGAGACGGTCATGAAACATACCAACTTTAATAATTTGCCTTGCCCGATTGCGCGCAGCCTGGGCAAGGTCGGCGAATGGTGGAGCATCCTCATCCTGCGCGAAGCGTTTTATGGCAAGACGCGCTTCGACGAATTTGAAAAAAGCCTCAAGATCGCGCCCACCATCCTGACGCGCCGCCTGGCCGACCTGGTGGAAGGGGGCTTGATGACGCGCCGCCTGTATTGCGCCAAGCCGCCCCGCTACGACTATGTGCTGACCAAGTCCGGGCGCGCCTTCAAGCCCGTCTTGCTGGCGTTTATCGCCTGGGGCAATGAAAACTTCGCGCCCGAAGGCGCCAGTCTCGTCATCGCCAGCCGCGACACGGGCCTGGCCGCCGATCCGGTGCTGGTCGACGCCATGACGGGCTTGCCCATCAATGATGAGTATTACGCGTTCGCGCCAGGGCCTGCCGCCAGCGACAGCATGCGCAACATCATCCTCGATGCGGAAAAAAGCAGCGGCATCGCGCCCAAGCCGAAGGCGCCAGCAGCCAATCGCGGCTGGGTGGCGGAAGGGCATCTGGTCTGAGGCCGGGTGGCGGGCGCGCGCCAAGTTTGTCGCAAAGCAAGACGGATTGCACGGCATGGCGTTACTGTCGCACCATGCAACTCAAGTGCGGCGCAGACCCGGCTGTGCGGGCATGGCGCCATCCGTGATCCGATGTCCGTTGAAGGAGTACTGCGATGACCACATTGCCGCAACACCTACGCCGCGCCGCCAGCGTGCTGGCGCTGGCCGCCCTGCTGGGCGCCTGTTCCCATGGCCCGCATCACCCGGGCGGCCATGACGTCACCCTGACGGGCGCGCAGGAAGTGCCGGCCAATACCAGCACGGCCACCGGCAGCAGCAATATCCGCGTCGCGCACGACCGCAGCGTCAGCGGGGGCGTGCGCTACACGGGCATGGTGGCCACCGTCGCGCATATCCATGAAGCGCCCGCTGGCGCCAACGGCCCCGTCATCGTGCCGCTGGTGAAAACCGCCGAAGGCATGTTTGCCGTGCCGCCGAACAGCATGCTGACGCCGCCCCAGTATGCGAGCTACCAGGCCGGCAACCTGTATGTGAACGTGCACAGCGCGGCCTACCCGGCCGGCGAGATCCGCGCCCAGCTCAAGCCATAGCCTGCCACCGGCGTTTTCTCCGAAACCTCCTTGGGCCGCGCGAGCGGCCTTTTTTTGCGCCAGCCGGCCGGCCAGTGCGGCGCGCTACAATGGCGTTTCATGCTGACCATCCTTGCCATCACCTTTCCCTTCTTCGCCCTGGTGCTGTGCGGCTATCTGGCCGTGCGGCGCACGCTGCTGCCGCTGGCCGCCATCAGCGGCTTGAACAGTTTTGTCCTGTACTTCGCGCTGCCGTGCATGCTGTACCGCTTCGGCGCCGCCACGCCCGTCGCGCAACTGCTCGACGCCAGCGTGTTCGGCGTCTATCTGCTGTGCGCCCTGATCATGGTGGGCGTCACCACGGCCATGACCCTGAGCCACCGCATCGACTGGAACAATGCCGCCTTCGGCGCGCTGGTGGCGGCATTCCCGAACACGGGCTTCATGGGCGTGCCCTTGCTATTGACCTTGCTCGGACCCCGTTCCTCGGGCCCCGTCATCGTCACCATCGTCGTCGACATGCTCATTACCAGCTCGCTGTGCATCGCCCTGTCGCGCATCGGCAGCGGCGGCGCGCACGGCAGCCGCGCCGCTGTCGTCAACGCCATGAAGGGCATGGCGGGCAACCCGATGCCGTGGGCGATCGTGCTCGGTGCCCTGTCGTCGTGGCTGGAACTGGCCTTGCCCGAGCCTTTGACGCAGACGGTGGGCCTGCTGGCCGATGCCGCCTCTCCCGTTGCCCTGTTTACCATCGGCGCCGTGCTGGCCCGTTCGCAGATGAGCACGAGCGACCCGGCGCCGCTGGGAGAATATGTGCCCGTGGCGCTGAAAAAACTGCTGCTGCATCCGCTGCTGGTGTGGGGCATCGGCCGCGCGGCCATCGCGCTCGGTGCGCCGCTCGATCCGTTCGCACTGACCTGCATGGTGCTGGTGGCCTGCCTGCCCAGCGCCAGCAACGTCGCGCTGCTGTCGGAGCGCTTCGGCGCGAACACGGCGCGCATCGCCCGCATCATCCTCGTCTCGACGGCGCTGTCGTTTTTGACGTTTTCGGCGGCCGTCAGCTGGCTGGCGTGAGGGGACAGTCAACGTCACGGGGCGCGCCCCGCGCCTTGCGCATCGTCGGGAGCACAGCGACGACGCGCATCGCCCGCATCATCCTCGTCTCGACGGCGCTGTCGTTCCTGACATTTTCGGCGGCCGTCAACTGGCTGGCGTGAGGGGACAGTCAACGTCACGGGGCGCGCCCCGCGCCTTGCGCATTATCGGGAAACAGCGACGACGCGCATCGCCCGCATCATCCTCGTGTCGACGGCGCTGTCGTTCCTGACGTTTTCGGCGGCCGTCAGCTGGCTGGCGTGACGTTGGCGGCGATCAGCGCGCCCAGCGCCTGCGCCGGGCCGGGGTGATGATCGAGCGCCAGACCGTGCGCCATGCTGGCCTGGTCCTGCATGCTGCGGTTCTGCCCCAGCTTCCATTTTCCTTCCAGGCGCGTGAGGGGAATCTCGATGCCGACGATGGCTTTCAATAGCTTGTCGATATAGCCGGCCGGCGCGTCGTCCACCTTCCACGGCGCGGCTTGATCTGCCTCATGGCGCGCCGTCAGCCGCTCCACCAGTCCCAGCAGCCACGCCGCGTCGTCGATGGCGCGCAGGGGGCCATGCGCGTGCACCACCGCGTAATTGAAGGTGGGCACCTCCTTGCCGCTGCGCTGCTTTTCCGCATACCAGGCGGGCGTGATGTAGGCGTGCGGCCCCTGGAAGATCACCAGTGCGTCGTCGCTCCCGCCCGCCACGCGCCAGAGCGGGTTGGCGCGCGCCACGTGGGCGCGCAGGATGCCGAACGGCGCCTCGGGCGTGGGCGCGGCGATCTCGAACGGCAGATGGTCGGCGCACAAGCCATCGGCACCGTGGCGCACCAGCGCGCCCAGCGGGTGACTGTCGATCAGGCCATGCAGTACGTCGAGGCGCTCTTCGCGGAAGGTGGAGGGCGTGTACATTTAACAGGCTCCTTGCACGACGACGTCGGCCGTCAGCGAATTGGCGATGTAGCAGCGTTCGTGCGCATCGTGGTGCAGGGCGGCCAAGGCATCTGGCGTGGGCGGCGTTCCCGCGAAGGCGATGCGCGGACGCAGCACGATGCGCGTCATGGCCAGGCGGCCTTGTGCATTCTTGCCCAGTTCGCCGACGGCATCGTCGCGGTAATCGTCGATGACGTAGCCGCGCTGGGCCGCCAGCGACAGGAAGAACAGCATGTGGCAGCTCGACGTGGCGGCCACCAGCGCCTCTTCCGGGTCGATGTTTTCCGCCACCGACATCGGCAGCGGCACGGACAGGGGCGACGACGAGGCGGGTACCGTCAGGCCGCCGTCGAACTGCCATTCATGGCCGCGGCTGTAGCGCTGGCCGGCGAAATCCTGGCCGTCGCGCTGCCAGGCCAAGGTGGCGAAAAACTGATGCATGGGTACTCCGCAAAAGTAGAGGGATACGCCATCTTAGCGCCAGTCTTGGCTATTTAAAACAGCCAATAAGTGCTATCTTGAAGATACCAATTCGAGAGCCACACTATGCCAGCTTCCCACCTGAACCAGCTTATCGCCGCCTTGCCGCTGCAGCGCGGCGCCGTCGAACCTCTGTTCCGCCAGCTGTACGCGGCCATCAAGGCGGCCGTCCTCGACGGGCGCATGAGCCCCGGCATGCAGCTGCCGCCCACGCGCGATTTTTGCCGCCTGCTGGCCGTGTCGCGCCAGACGGTGCTCAATGCGTATGCGCTGCTGACGGCGGAAGGCTACCTCGATGGCGCCGTCGGGCGCGGCACCTTTGTCAGCCGCGAGGTGCCGCTGCCTGTGCCGCCGGCAGCTACGCCCGGCCTGCTGCGGCCCCTGTCGGCGCGCGGGCAGGGCGTGGTGACGGCCATGCGCCAGGTGGCGTTCCACCGGGGGCCGCTGCGCGCCTTCCGCGTCGGCATGCCGCGCATCGACCATTTTCCATTTGACGTGTGGAACCGCCTGGAAGCGCGGCGCTGGCGCCGTCCCGACCACCAGTTCGGCTACGGCGACCCGGCCGGCTACCTGCCGCTGCGCGAACTGCTGTGCGTGTACCTGAAGGCGTCGCGCGGCGTCCAGTGCACGCCGCAGCAAATCGTCATCACGTCCGGCTCGCAGCAGGCGCTGTTCATGCTGTCGACCATCCTGCTGGCGCCCGGCGACGCCGCCTGGATGGAGTCGCCCGGCTACCGGGGCGCCAGCGGCCCGCTGCGCGCGGCCGGCGCGCGCGTCTTCCCTGTTCCCGTCGACGCGCAGGGGCTGGACGTGGCCTACGGCGTGGCGCACTGCCCGCAGGCGAAGCTGGCCTACGTGACGCCGTCGCATCAGATGCCGCTGGGCGTGAGCATGAGTTTGCCCCGCCGCTTGGCCCTGCTGGCCTGGGCCGCGCACAATAAAGCCTGGCTGGTGGAAGACGATTACGACAGCGAATACCGCTACTCGGGCGCGCCGCTGGCGTCGCTGCAAAGCCTGGACCGGACCGGCTGCGTGGTCTACGTGGGGACCCTGTCGAAAGTGCTGTTCCCCGGCCTGCGCCTCGGTTACATGGTGGCGCCGCCCGCGCTGGCCGAAGCGCTGGTGCAGGCCAAGGCCGTGATGGACCGGCACACGGCCATCGTGCCGCAGATGGCGCTGGCGGACTTCATCGCCGAGGGCCACTTTGGCCGGCATATCCGCCGCACGCGCGACAGCAATGCCGAACGGCGCGATCTGCTGGTGCGCGGTCTGGCGCACGAACTGGGCGACCAGCTCGCGTGCGGCCCGGCCGACAGCGGCCTGGAACTGTGCGCGTATTTTCGCGGCGATCACGATGAGGAAGCGGTGTCGCGCGCGGGCCTGGCGCGGGGCATCGAACTGCGCCCGCTGGGACACTATGCCGACCCGGCGGCGGGGCCCGAATGCGCCACGCCGCCCGGGCTGCTGCTGGGCTTTGCGGCGATTCCCCCGGCCGAGATGGCGCACGGCTTGCAGGAGCTGGGGCGCATCCTGCGCGGCCGATAAACTATACTGGCGGTTGCCCGCACATGAAGAACCCGACCATGACCACCATCCGCTGCTCCTGGGCCAATCCGGCCAATCCCCGCTACCTTGCGTATCACGACACGGAATGGGGCGTGCCTTGCCACGACGAGCGCCGGCTGTTCGAGATGCTGAACCTGGAAGGCGCGCAGGCTGGCCTGAGCTGGGAAACCATCCTCAACAAGCGCGACACCTACCGCGCCGCTTTTGATAACTGGGATGCGGAAAAGATCGCCGCGTATGGCCCGGACAAGGTGGCGCAGCTGCTGGCGGACCCTGGCATCGTGCGCAACCGCCTGAAGGTGGCGGCCGCCATCACGAATGCCCAAGCCTATTTGCGCCTGCGCGCGGAAGGACAGACCCTGGACAGCTTTTTGTGGGCGTATGTCGACGGCCAGCCCATCGTCAACAGCTGGCAACCGGGCGAGTTTCCCGCCAAGACGGCCCTGTCCGACAAACTGTCGAAAGACTTGCTCAAGCGGGGCTTCAAGTTCGTCGGCTCGACCATCATCTACGCCTACATGCAGGGCATCGGCATGGTCAACGACCACGCGCCCGCCTGCTTTTGCCGCGCGGGGCGCTGATGCGCCGCGCCCTGGTCCTGCTCGACACGGATTTTGACGGTGCCCGCCTGCGCGCCGCCTGCGCCGCGCATGGCGGTCGCCGCCTGCATTACATCGCGCTGGCGCCGCGTCCCGTCGATGCGCATCACTTGCCCGACGAGTGGCGCGCACAGTGGCCGCCCTGCGTGCCGGGCCTGCACCGCATGGTGTCGCACGATGGTCTCGTCACACTCGATGTGCTGATCGGCGAGCCCGATGCCTGTCTGGCGCAATTGTCGGCGCGTGTCGATGAAGTGCACCTGGCCTGGGTGCCGGCGGCCACGCCGGTGCTGGCGCGCCTGATGGCCGATGGCGCGCACCTGCAAGCCGTGCACCTGGACGAGGCGCAGCGCGCGGCGCTGCAAAAGCATGGCTTTGTTTTTGACGAGAGCCGTTTGCGCGCCGTGTTTTATGCGCGGCGCGACGAGTACGCGGCCGTTGCCGCGCCCGAGCGGTGCGCCGTCGTCATCGGCGCGGGCGTGGCCGGCGCGGCCGCCTGCGAACGGCTGGCCGCGCGCGGCTGGAAGGTGACCTTGATCGAACGCCACGCGCAGCCTGCGAGCGAAGCGTCGGGCAACCTGGCCGGCATCTTCATGCCGCTGATGTCGAAGGACGACAATATCGCCACGCGCCTGGTGCGCGCCGCCTACCTGTACTCGCTGAAGCGCTGGAAAGACCTGGGCGGTATCGGCGCCGCCATCGAGGGTGCGCAAAGCGGCGTGCTGCACCTGGCGCGCGACGGGGCGCATGCGCAGGTGCAGCGGCAGATCGCCGCCAGCGGCCTGTATCCGCGTGAATTCGCCCGCTGGCTGGAAGCGCCTGAGGCAACCGCCATGCTGGGCGCGCCGGCGCCCGATGGCGCCTGGTGGTTCGAGCAGGGCGGCTGGGCGCGCCCGTCTTCCGTCTGCGAGGCCATGCTGGACGCCTGCGGCGCCTTGCTCACGCGGCGCTTTTCCAGCAGCGCCCTGCGCCTGGAACGTGGCGACGGCGAATGGCTGGTGCGCGATGCGGACGGTGCCCTGATCGCGGCGGCACCCACCGTCATCCTGGCGGCGGGCACGGGGGCCGTGGATTTCGAACAGGCGGCCGGCTTGCCGCTGGACGCCGTGCGCGGCCAGGTCACGCACCTGGCCGAAGGCAGCTTGCCGTCGCTGCCGTTCGTCGTCTGCCGCGAAGCCTACGTGACGCCGGCGTACCAGGGCGTCGTGTGCGTGGGCGCCAGCTACGATGCGGACGCGGACCCCGGCTTGCGCCCATCGAACCAGGAAGAAAATATCGCGAAGATCGCCGACATCCTGGACGTGGCCCCGTTCGAGGCGCCGCTGGCCGGGCGCACGGGCTTTCGCTGCATGGCAGCGGACCGCCTGCCGCTGGCGGGCGCCTTGCCCGACCCCGGCATACCGGGCCGCTGCGAGCGCCTGCGCGACGTGCCGCGCTGGCCCGGGCTGTTTGGCTTGCTCGGTTATGCCTCGCGCGGCCTGATCTGGGCGCCGTTGGCGGCCGAGCTGCTGGCTTGCCAGCTGGAGGGGGAGCCGTTGCCGCTGGAGAGTCAATTGGCCGCCGCACTGGATCCTGCCCGTTTCTTGCTGCGCGAACGCCGCCGCGCTGGTTGAGCGTTGGCGCAGAGCAGGCGAGGGCTGGGGTCAGACCCCCAACACAGCTGACGCAAAGCCTGGCGCCAACGCGCGTGAGGGTCTGACCCCATATGCGGACGCTCTGCGCGTAGTCCCATATCTGTTTTTCAGCTTTCCAAACTCTTTTTAATTTGTTTTCCGAACAACATAAGTTCGCTACAGTGGACTCGTGCTGGTTTTTGACGACGGAATAAAGAGGTGGACAGATGGCTGCTGCAGAACTGATTTTCGATCCCCGCGCCGCGCACGGCGAGGCGGCGTTTGACGAAGTACTCCATCTCGCGCGCAGCCAGGCGCAGGCGCAGGGTTTGCCGTATGCGGGCATCGTCAGCGCGCAGGATGCGTGGCAACTGGTGCAGGCCGGCAAAGCCGTGCTGGTCGACGTGCGCACCAACGAAGAACGCACTTTTGTCGGCTACGTGCCCGCCTCGCTGCACGTGGCGTGGGCCACCGGCACGGCCATGAACCGCAATCCCCGTTTTACCCGCGAGCTCGAAGCGAAGGTGGGCGGCAAGGATGCCGTCGTGGTGCTGCTGTGCCGCAGCGGCAAGCGCTCGGCCGCGGCGGCCGAAGCGGCCGCCAAGGCGGGTTTTACGCACGTCTTCAATATCGCGCAAGGCTTCGAGGGCGACCTCGACGCACAGCAGCAGCGTGGCCACAGCGGCGGCTGGCGCTGGCATGCGCTGCCGTGGCTGCAAGATTAACCCTCTTCCCGGGACCACCATGAACCAGCGAGCCATTCCCCCCGTCTCCCTTGCCGCGCAGCCGCAATGGGAGCTGCATCAGATCGTCGATGAATTGCGCGCCGTGCGCGCGCAGTGGCGCGAAGGGCTGGCCAGCAGCCAGGAATGCGGCGCGCGCGAATTCCCGTCGCGCCAGCATCTGCACGACATCATCAAAGCCCTGTGCGCGGCCCTGTTCCCCATGCGTCTGGGGCCCCTCGACCTGCAGCAGGAGAGCGAGGATTTCTTTGTCGGCCACACGCTCGACACGACGCTCACGGGCTTGCACGAACAGGTGCGGCGCGAACTCAGTTACCACGCGCGCCAGCACGGCTTGCAGCAGACGGTGCCCATCGAACAGCAGGCGCTGGCCATCGTGCAGCGCTTCGCCCGCGCGCTGCCGCGCATCCGCGCCCGGCTCGACACGGACGTGGCGGCCGCCTTCCATGGCGACCCGGCCGCGCACAGCGTCGACGAAGTGCTGCTGTGCTATCCGGGCATCCTGGCCATCATCCATTACCGCCTGGCGCACACCCTGTATGCGCTCGGCGCGCCGCTGGTGGCGCGCATCATCGCCGAAGTGGCCCATTCGCAGACGGGCATCGACATCCACCCGGGCGCCATCATCGGCAGCAGCTTTTTCATCGATCATGGTACGGGCGTGGTGATCGGCGAGACGGCCATCATCGGCGAACGGGTGCGCATTTATCAAGCCGTCACCCTGGGCGCCAAGCGCTTTCCCGCCGGCGCCGACGGCGTGCTGAAAAAGGGACTGGCGCGCCATCCCATCGTGCAGGACGACGTGGTCATTTATGCGGGCGCGACGATCCTGGGGCGGGTGACCATCGGCCAGGGCTCGGTCATCGGCGGCAATGTCTGGCTGACCCGCAGCGTGGCGCCCGGCAGCCATGTCACGCAAGCGCACAACCAGCAGGAGGCCCCGGAGTCGCCGGCGCCATCCCACCCCGCCTTTGCCCACCACCCATGAGGACAGCATGTTGATCAAACAGTTTGGACTGGCCGTGCGCCAGTTGCGCGAAGGGCGTGGCTGGTCGCAGGAGCGCCTGGCCGAAGCGGCCGACTTGAACCGCTCGTTCATCGGCGAAATCGAACGGGGCGCCGCCACGCCATCGCTACTGACGGTGGAAAAACTGGCCATCGCGCTGGGCATCGGCCTGGCGGGATTGATGGCGCGCTGCGAACCGGAACTGGTGGATTAAATCGAGTGGATCAAGCGTCACGATGATGGCGATAGCATGTTGAGAGAAGAGGGGAGACGTCCGATACTTTATTTGTTTTTCAGATAAGCATATTCACTTTTCTCATCAGGAGTAGTCATGACAGTAGCAACAGAGAGCCAGTTTGCGCTGGGCGACAACGCCGCGCGCCAGCTGGCCAATGCAAGCAAGAGCATCCCCCAGTTATCCACGATCACGCCGCGCTGGCTCGTGCACCTGCTGCAATGGCTGCCCGTGGAAGCGGGTATCTACCGCCTCAACCGCGTGAAAAATCCGAAGGACGTGCGCGTGGCCTGCTCGCAGCGCGACGAATCGGAACTGCCGCAAACCTTCGTCGACTACGACGACCAGCCGCGCGAGTATTTTCTCAATGCCGTCAGCACGGTGCTCGACGTGCACACACGCGTGTCGGACCTGTACAGCAGCCCGCACGACCAGATCAAGGAGCAGCTGCGCCTGACCATCGAGACGATCAAGGAGCGCCAGGAAAGCGAATTGATCAACAATCCCGACTACGGCCTGCTGGCCAGCGTGCATGACGACCAGCGCATCTTTACGCTGACGGGCGCGCCCACGCCGGACGACCTCGACGAACTGCTGACGAAAGTGTGGAAGGAGCCGGGCTTTTTCCTGGCGCACCCGCTGGCCATTGCCGCCTTTGGCCGCGAATGTACGCGCCGTGGCGTGCCGCCGCCCACCGTCAGCCTGTTCGGCTCCCAGTTTTTGACGTGGCGCGGCGTGCCGCTGGTGCCGTCCGATAAGCTGCCCATCGAAGACGGCAAGACGAAGATCATTTTGCTGCGCGCGGGTGAGCAGCGGCAAGGCGTGATCGGCCTGTTCCAGCCTGGCCTGGCGGGCGAGCAAAGCCCGGGCCTGTCCGTGCGCTTCATGGGCATCAACCGCCACGCGATTTCGTCCTATTTGATTTCGCTGTATTGCTCGCTGGCTGTGCTGACCGACGATGCGCTGGCCGTACTGGAAGACGTGGAGATCGGTAAATACCATGACTACCCAGACACCTACAAGTGATGGCGCGGCGGGCTTGCCTGCCGTCCCGTTTCTGCCTGACGAAGCGACCCTGAACCGCCTGGCCGGCGAGTTTTTCGCGCGCTTGCCTGGCCTCGCGCCTGCGCTTGACAAGTCGCCCAGCCTTGGCGGTTCCGGCAGCGTGCTCGATGCGGCGCCCCGTTATGTGAACCGTCCGCCGCCCCAGCCCGGCCCGTCGTTTGCCGCCATCGCCCCCGGTGTGGCGACGGCGCAAGTGCCGCCCGTGACGGCGCCACTGGAAGCACCGATCGCGCCGGCGCCGGCATCGGTACCCACGCCGCGCGCGTCCAGCCTCGGTGCGCCGTCGCCCTACTATTTTGTCGGCGGCGCGCATGGCTATCCCGCCTCGAACCATAATCTCGACGGGCTGGCGGGCCAGGGACTGGGACAGGCCGCGCCCGACGCGTTTGCCACGCCGCAGCGGACGCCCGCGCGCCAGCTGCCCATATCGCCATCTGACAGCCAGCCCGCGTTCTATTTCCAGACCGAGCTGCCTGCGCGGCCGCAAGGGCATGGCCAAACCCCCGCGCCATTCGACGTGCACGCCGTGCGGCGCGACTTTCCCGTACTGGCCGAACGGGTCAACGGCAAGCCGCTGGCCTGGTTCGACAATGCGGCCACTACGCACAAGCCGCAGTCGGTGATCGACCGCGTGTCGTATTTCTATGCGCACGAGAATTCGAACATCCACCGCGCGGCGCACGCGCTGGCGGCGCGCGCCAGTGATGCCTATGAAGCGGCGCGCGCCAAGGTGGCGAGTTTTCTGGGCGCCGCCTCGGCCAATGAAATCATCTTCGTGCGCGGCGCCACGGAAGGCATCAATCTGATCGCCAACACGTTCGGGCGCAAGTACATCGGCAGCGGCGACGAGATCATCGTCTCGCAGCTCGAGCACCACGCCAACATCGTGCCGTGGCAGCAGCTGGCGGCGGAAAAGGGCGCTACCCTGCGCGTGATTCCCGTCGACGACAGCGGCCAGATCCTCCTCGATGAATTCCGCAAGCTGCTCAACGGGCGCACCAAGCTGGTGTCCGTGACGCAGGTGTCGAATGCGCTGGGGACGGTCACGCCGGTGGCGCAGATCATCGCGCTCGCGCATGCGGCCGGCGTGCGCGTGCTGGTCGACGGGGCGCAAGCCGTGTCGCATTTGCGCGTGGACGTGCAGGCGCTGGGCGCCGATTTCTATGTATTTTCGGGGCATAAAGTGTTCGGCCCGACGGGCATCGGCGCCGTGTATGGCAAGGCGGACTTGCTCGAGCAGTTGCCGCCATGGCAGGGCGGCGGCAACATGATCGCCGACGTCACGTTCGAGCGCACCGTCTACCAGGGCGTGCCGAACCGTTTCGAGGCGGGCACGGGCAATATCGCCGATGCCGTCGGTCTGGGCGCGGCCATCGATTACGTGCAGCGCATCGGCCTGGAAAACATCGCCGCCTACGAGCACGCGCTGCTGGAATACGCGACGCACCAGCTGCAAGCGATTCCCGGCGTGCGCCTGATCGGCACGGCGCTGGACAAGGCCAGCGTGGCGTCGTTCGTGCTGGCCGGCTACGAGCCGGCGGAAGTGGGGCGCGCCCTGAACGACGAGGGCATCGCCGTGCGCTCGGGCCACCACTGCGCCCAGCCGATTTTGCGCCGCTTCGGCGTGGAAGCGACCGTGCGGCCCTCGTTCGCCTTCTACAACACGTATGAGGAAATCGACCGCATGATCGTCGTGGTCAAACGCCTGGCGGGCGCGCGCCGCTGATCTTGCCCGCTTGTCAAGCTGATGCCGCCCCTGCGCAAGCGGGGCGGCATTGTTGCGTCAAATCACGGACTTTGCGCGCGGCTGGCTGGCGCCCGCAGGCTGGCGGTATAATTTATCCTTGGCAATATTCAAGCTGCGGCCCAAGGAGATATCCGGTGGAAGATCAACACAGCTCGCCCGAGCTATTCCTGTTCCTGGCGTCGACCGTGCACGACATGAAAAATTCGATCAGCGTCGTCAGCGGCACTTTGGAGTCGCTGCTGGCGGCCGAGCAGGCCAAGCCGACGCCCCAGGCCGACCCCGCCTATCTGCAGATGGCGCAGATGCTGTACCAGACCAAGCGCCTCAACGATAACCTGATCCAGCTGCTGGCCCTGTACAAGGAAGTGGGCAAGCCCGGCTACCCCTTCGACGTACAGCCGCAATTGGTGAGCCAGGTCATCGACCAGGTGGTGGACCAGGAAAAGATCCTGCTGGCCTCGAAAGGCATCCATCTGCAGACGGCTTGCCCGCCCGAGCTGATCTGGACCCTCGATGAAGACCTGGTCATCGGCGTGCTCGCGCATGCCATCAACAACGCCATCCGCTACACGAAGGATACGATACGCCTGTCGGTGCGGGAGCACGACGATATGCTCGAGCTGCGCGTGGAAGACAATGGCGACGGCTATACCCAGGCGCTGCTCGACGCGGGCAGCGCGGCCATGGATGGCATGACCGCCGGCGTGAATTTTTCCACCAACAGCACGGGCCTGGGCCTGTATTTTTCCAGCGAAGTGGCAAAGATGCACAAGCACCGAGGCAGCAGCGGCAGTATCGCCCTGGAAAATGGCGGCGCCCTAGGCGGCGGCTGTTTCATCCTGCGCCTGCCCTGAACGAGGATGCCATGACGACAGACAGCCACGCCACCGCCGCCGAAGCGGGCAGCACCGACTGGGCCGACAAACATTATCTGCTGGTCGACGACTTCATCGGCATCCGCATCCTGCTGCGCGAATCGCTGCGCAACCTGGGCGCGCGCCATATCGACCAGGCGGCCAGCGGCGGCGAAGCCATGAAGCTGCTGGCCAAGACGCGCTACGACGTGGTGCTGTGCGATTACAACCTGGGCGAAGGCAAGAATGGCCAGCAAGTGCTGGAAGAGACGCGCGTGCGCAACCTGACGGCGCCGTCGAGCGTGTGGCTGATGGTGTCGGCCGAGAAAAGCGTGGAATCGGTGATGGGCGCGGCCGAGCACCAGCCCGACGCCTACCTGATCAAACCGATCACGGAAGGCGTGCTGCTGACGCGCTTGAACCGCGTGTGGCACAAGAAGCAGGTGTTCCGTGAAATCGACCAGGCCTGCATGGAAAAGGATTATCTGCGCGCGGCCAAGTTGTGCGATGCGCAGATCGAAGTCAACAAGCTGCACGAGCTGGAATTGCTGCGCATGAAGGCGTCGTTGCTGCTGAAAAGCGGCGAGCCGGAAAAGGCCCGCGCCGTGTACGAAAAAGTGCTGGCCGAGCGCGATTACAGCTGGGCCAAGGCAGGCCTGGGCAAGATCCGCATGAATAACGGCGAGCACGAGGCGGCGCGCCAGATCTTCCAGGGCGTGATCGTCGAGAACAAGTACTACATCGACGCCTACGACCAGATGGCCGTCGCCTACCAGCTGATGGGCCAGCACGAGGAAGCGTGCGGCGTGCTGGAAAAGGCGGCGCGCCTGTCGCCCAATTCCGTGCCGCGCCAGCGCAACCTGGGGCTGGCGGCGCTAAAGATCGGCAATGTCAGCATGGCGGAAAAGGCTTTTCGCAAGTGTATTTCCATCGGCGAGTTTTCCGTCATGAAGACGCCGGACGCCTATCTGGGACTGGCGCGCGTGTGCGGCCTGAAGAAGGATGCCAAGGAGGCGCTGCAATGGCTGCTGCTGGCGCAGCGCGAATTCTCGCCTGAGCAGATCGGCTTGCGCGCGAAGATCACGGAAGGCATGGTGCACCACGAAACGGGCGATTACCGGCGCGCGCGCAAGTGCGGCGACGAACTCGAAGCCATGCTGCTGGAAGACCCGGCGCGGCCCGAGAAAAGCATCTGCATGGAACTGGCGACCCTGCTGTTCGCCGTCGGCGTCAAGGATGCGCCGTCCGGCCTGCTGTGCTACGTGGTGAAGAACAACCACGACAACCAGGTGGTGCAGGACGAGGTGCAAAAGATCTTCGACAAGGCGAAGATGGGCGACGAAGGCACGAGCCTGATCATCGCCTCGCGCAAGGAAGCGTCGGACTTGATGAACAAGGGCGTGCTGCTGTGGAAGACGGACAAGCTCAACGAAGCGGTGGCCTGGATGCGCGCGGCGCGCGAAAAACTGCCGAACAACCTGCGCATCCTGTTCAATTCCGCGCAAATCATCGTATCGTTCCTGGAGCAGCGCGGCTACCAGGCGGACTTGGCGGCCGAGGCGATGGAAGTGTTGTTGTATGTAGACAAAATTGCACCGGGCCAGCAGCGCTTTGCGCAATTGATGGAGCAACTGGTGCAGCTGACGCCGCCGCCCGGGCCGGAAGAGGCCGTCGAGGTGGCGGAAAAAGCGCCGCCGGCGCCGGAAAAAGGGGGAAAAGCCGTGCGGGAGCGTGCCGGATGATAAACTAGGGGCCAGCGTGGGTTCGCCTGCGCTTGAGTTGCTCTACAACAATAAGGAAGAAACTATGCGTGATGTGGTCAATGAAGTATACAAAAAAATGAAAGTCGGCGCCGTTGCCTGGGTACGCCCGGTGGCCGCCAAGGGAGACACGCTGGAAACATTCCAGTCTTCGTATGAGCACGCCAAGGCGCTGGCCGACGAAGGCCTGATCACGATCGGTGACGTAAAACGCCAGGCCGACAATCAGATCGAGGCGATCCGCATTCATCGTATCGCCTGATCACATCGCCTCTCCGCGACGTCAGGATTTGCCTGGCGCCTTGGACTTGGGTGCCGCGCGCTTTGCCGGCGCCTTGCGCAGCGGGGCTTTGGCCTTGGCTGCCATGCCTGCTTCTGCCGGCTTGGCGGACTTGCTGGCCGTGGCTCCACCGCCAAAACTGGCCGCTGCCGCACTGGCCGCATCGGGCGACATCGCTGTCGACACGGCCTGCTTGAACTGATCTTGTAACAAATTCCACCAGGCACTTGGATTGGCCAGCTGGGCTGCCGCCTGGCTGCCGGCATCGTTGGGCGCCGCCGTAGCCGGTTCGGGCGCGGGTGCAGGCGCCGGTTTCGGTTCAGGCGCTGGCGCTGCGGGTGCCGCTTGCTGGAAAAACGCGGAAGCGTAGGGCACCGAATCAAACACGGACTTCTCGCTGGCGCCTGGCTGGGTGATGGCCGCGGCCAGGGACGCGCCCATCGATTTCAGGGTGGCGATGGTGCCGCGTTGTACTTCCAATGCCTGGATACTGCCGCGCAGCATGCTGGTATTGAGGTTCAGCCAGGCTTCGACGGCTTTCAAGTCATTGATTTTCTTGTCCAGCTCTTCCACCGACATGGTGGGCGCAGTGATGCCGGGCACGCCCATGCCGGGCACGCTCATGCTGCCCCACAGGTTTTTGACGAAGTCGAGGGTGTCGGTCACAACTGCTGCGCCCGGCATTTGGGGCATTTGCGGGTTTGCCATGCGAAATCTCCTGGTAGGTGGATGTGCCTAGCGTAGCAGATATCAGCTTGCAACTGACGCAAAGCCGCCAACATTTTCTTACATAAAACAGCAGGAGTTGAGCACAGGCAAGAAGCAGGAAGTGGGGGGAAGGCGTTACACTACGGCCTATGATGCCTGACTCCTTCTTTTCGCCACCGCGCCGCCGCACCGTCATTTTTGTCGCGGTCATCGGCGCACTGCATTACGTGGCGCTGGAATGGCTCACCTCGCATGCCAGCATGGTGCCGCTGGGGCAGGATCATGCGCAGGTGGTGAGCATGGCATTGATCGCCGAGCCACCCAAACCCGTGCCGGTGGCGCCGCCGCCGACGCTGCGGCCCTTGCCCGAGCCCCGCTTGCCGCCGCCACCGCCGCCGACGGAGCTGCCGTCGAGCGAGTCGGCCCAGTTGACGGCGCCTGCCAGCGACGCGCCGGAAGGGTCGGTGACGCCCGCGGCACCGGCGGCCAGCGCGCCAGCCATCACGGCGCCCGCGCCCGCCGTGGCGGAAGCTGCCGCGGCGGCTCCCGCGCCGCCGCCACCGCCCGTCGAGCAGGCGCGGCGCTACAAGACGAATGCGCCCGCATCGGCCCAGTTCGACCTGCACGTGGACCGGCGCGATGCGGACGGCACCAAGTGGCAGGGCGTGGCCGGCATGGCGTGGGAAAACCGGGGCGACACGTACCAGCTGAAACTGGAAGTGGGCTTGAGCATGCTGATCACACGCATCAACCTGCTGGTGCTGACCAGCGAGGGCCTGATCGGCGGCAGCGGCATCGTGCCCGTCACGGCCACGGAAAAACGCAAGGGCCGCGCGCAAACGGCCACGCATTTCAACCGCGACGCCAAGACCATCACGTTTTCAGCCACGACGGCGACGGTGCCATGGCAGGAGGGGGCGCAGGACAAGGCGACCGTGCCGTTCCAGCTGGCCGCCATCGGCCGCGCCGACGTCAACCAGCTGGCGGGCAATATCGACATCCTTGTCGGCGAGGAAAAGGAAGCGACCGTGTTCCGCTTCCAGCTGGTGGGCGAGGAAGAGCTGGACACCAAGATGGGCCGCCTGGTGACCTGGCATTTGCGCCGGCCGCCGAAGCCGGGCACATATTCGTCGCAGCTTGATATCTGGCTGGCGCCGTCCATGCAATGGTATCCGGTACAAATACGCAATACCGAAGCGAACGGGGCGCTGACCACGCAAACCGTGACCCAAATTCGCGTCAATGACGCTACAGGAAAATAAATGACTACTTTAATAACTTTGAAACGCGTTCTGATCGCCAGCCTGCTGGCCGCCACCCTGAGTCCCGCCATGGCGGCGAACGAGCCCGTGGACCATCCTGTCGTCAAGCGCCCGTACAAGCTGGCGCCGTCGGCTGACCTCGTCTATTCGATCAAGGCCAGGCAGCGCGGCATTGCGCTGTCCGGCGAATCGCTCAGCAACTGGCGCGTGGGCGATGGCAAGTACTCGCTGCTGGCCGAAACCAAGGCGGCCCTGTTCGGCAAGATCCTCGAACAGCGCAGCGAAGGCGCGGTCGACGATTACGGCCTGGCGCCCGTTCAATTCGTGGAAAAGCGCTTCCGCAAGGATGCCGTCACGACCACCTTCAAGCGCGACAGCAAGACCATCGTCTTTGGCGAAGGCGATGAAACCTATCCGCTGAAAGGCGGCGAACAGGACCGCAATAGCGCCGTCTGGCAACTGGCCAGCGTGGCGCGCGCCGCGCCCGAGAAATTCGTCCCCGGCTCGGAATGGGCCTTCTTCGTCGCCGGCGCGCATGATGCCGAGCCGTGGACCTTCAAGGTGGTCAAGGAAGAGACGGTCGCCACGGGCATGGGGGAGGTCGCCGCCATCCATCTGGTCAAGGCGCCGCCGCCGGACAAGAAGGGCCAGCAAGTGGACCTGTGGCTGGCGCCGTCGCTGGAATGGTATCCCGTGAAGGTGACATTCGCCGACGCGGACGGCGGCGATTACGTCGAGCAAACCTTGCAGAAGATCGTCAAGAAGTAAGTGTTCACTAATGGTCCGGGGCCAGGCAGGCCATGTTTGGCCCCCCATTTCATCATGCTGGCCCGGTACCGTGCGCCGGTCGTGTTGCGCCGTGTCCGCACCGCCCCCTCCCACGCGCTAAATTGCATGTCAGAACTGATATACTGACGCCCCCGCCCCGCAGCGCTGCGTTAGCCCGCCGCGCCGCCCGCTGAACACTCATCCGGAAAAGAATGATTGATATAATGGCAAGTGCAGCCGTGGCTACGGATGCAAATCAGACAGAGCAAGAGCATCACGATTCCTTGCAGGCGCATTTCCAGCCCAATATTTCGGCCGATGAAATCGAGCAAGTATTTCACTTGAAGCGGGCGCAGCCCTTGCTGCAAGTGTTTACGGCCCTGTTTCACGGCGGTTTCGATGGCGTGCTGGTGCGTCTGCTGGTGTTGCGCGAGCTGGCGTCCGATGCCGCCACGTCCGCCTATACGCGCGCCGATATCAACACCAAGCTTGCTTATCTGTTGCCGGAAAGCCTGGAAACGGTCTTGCTGCGCCTGCGTTCGAACCAGCTGCTGGCCTGGGATGCGCAGCAGGGCGTGTACCGCGTCACGCCGATGGCGCGCAATGTGCTGTCCGCCATCGACAGCTTGCTGGGCCTGGGCCTGACGGAAGACGAGGCGGAAATGGGCTTTCTGCTGTCGCAGGTGGCGGGCGCGCAAGCCGTGGGCGGCGTATCGGTCGAACAACTCCAGCATTTGCTGGGCCGCCTGGTAGACTTGACGGAAGAGTTTTCCGACGCCATCGCTTCCGGCTCCGAATTCCGGCTGCGCACGGCGCAGGCGAAGTGGAACATGGCTTGCGACTGGGTGGAAAAGGGTTCCGAGATTCTCGTGGCCATCACCTCCGATGAAAACGCGGACAGCGCCACGCACAAGGCGGCGCAGGCGATCGGCCGGGCGCAAAGCAAGTTGCTCAACATGCAAGGCATGTTTTCGCGCGCCCTGAACCAGATCGAGCGCCAGCGCGTGCACCTGGGCCAGTCGGGCCTGTCGACCACCGACATCAAGCGCTGGCTCTTGCTGCACGACGACCTGGCCAGCCTGGCCGAAGGCGCCATCGACCAGCCCGTCGTCCCCCTGTTCTCCACGCCGGCCGAAATGATCGACGTGGCGGAAACGGAACTGCTGTCCGAACGGGCGGCAGGCGTCATCAACACGGGCCTGCCCAGCGGAGAGGACGCGCCCACCACCATCAGCGACGGTCCCGCCATGCAGCTTGAACTCGATGATTTGCTCGAACGCCTGTCGAACTTTGCCAGCCTGGGCAATTTCCCCAGTATCGGCGAAGAAGGACCGAAATCGGTTCCCGTGCAGGATTCGCTGCTGCCGGCCAGCTTTGCCGTGGCGTCCTACCGCGCCTCGATGCTGCCGCTGCTCGGCGACGTGTCCGAAGCGAGCTTGCAAGGCTCGACGGCCGAACTGGCCCGTCTGCCGATCACCTTTACACCGACCGACGAGATGGTCCAACTGTCCGACCCCCATGTGGCGGCCATGTCGATCGCCTCGCTTTCACTGAATGTTTCACTTGATTTAGATAGCGGCACCGCCGATGAATGACGATTCCCAAATCCTGATTGCGCGCCTGCTCACGCATCAAACCCTGCGCCGCGACGACAAGCTCGTCAAGCGCGTGCTGTCCGACGAGCTGTTCCGCGCCGAGATCGATGCGCGCCTGCTGGCCTGCGGCTTGAAGCTGCTCGACAACGTGTATGCCGACCATGTGACCCTGGCCCTGACGCGCACCATCGAGCCGAAGATCTTCGGCGCGCGCGACGTGTGGCAAAACAATAATTTCGGTCTGGCGCGCGATGGCGTGGCCTTGCTGGTGGTGCTGTGGGCGCAGATCATCCTGCCCAAGCGCGAACGCCAGGAAACGCACCAGCACGCGGACGACGACCAAAATGACATGTTCGGCACGGAAAAACCGCTGCCGCGCGCGGAAGACGCGTCGATCGGTATTTCCTACAAGGCGCTGCTGTCGGACTTCGGCGACAAGCTGGGCAAGAAGACGCGCATGGACATGAATCTGGGCACCCTGGCCAAGCTGGGCTTCATCGAGCGGCGCGGCGATGTCATCCTGGAAGGCCCGCTGCTGGACCTGATGATGGATACGGACGTCTTGAAAGAACGCATCATCAACGGCGCCCTGGCCGACGTGTTCAAGCGGGCGCCCGCGCGCCTGGTGGCCGTCAGCGGCGATTCACTGCTTGACGCCGACCTGACAGACGACCTGTCCGCCGACATCGGCGACCTGCCTGACGCGGGCGACGAGCCCGTGTCCGATCTCCCTCACTGAAAGCGCCCATGTTTCATATCAAATCACTTGAACTGGTGCACTGGGATTACTGGCAGCGCATCAAGAATATTCCGCTCGACGCGAAGATCATCACCATCGCGGGGCAGAACGGCTCGGGCAAGACCACCTTGCTCGATGCCTTGCGCACCCTGTTCGGCCTCGACTGCTCGATGGGGCGCACGTATAAACACTATGCGCGCCATTCGGGCCAGCAGACGGCCTGGCTGCGCGCCGTGGTCGACAACAAGAACGTGGGCAAGCAGCTGTCGAACCGGCCGTTCCGTAGCTCGGGCTTCTTCAGCGACGATGAAGTAACGCTGTTTTGCCAGATCCAGAAGAATGGCGGCGACTGGAAACGCCAGTATTTGATGCGCCCGGGCAATGTGCAGATCGAGGACATCACGGACGCCAACGACTGGCTCGGCGTGGAAAACTACCGCAAGCGCCTGGCCAATGCGGGCCTGTCGCCGGCCATGTCGAAAGTGCTGGCGCTGGAGCAGGGCGAGACGGACAAATTGTGCGAATACGCGCCGCGCCAGCTGCTCGACCTGGTGTTCCAGGTGTTCGGCGACAAGGAAGTGCTCGATGCCTACGACGAAGCCAAGCGCCACCAGCGCGATACGGAAGTGGAGCTGAAACGCTTCGAAACGGAACTCGAAGCGTCGAAGACCAACCTGGAAGGCCTGCGCCTGCGCGTGGCCAATTACCACCAGTGGGAAGGTTTACATAAGGAACGCCGCAACCTGCTGGAAGAAGTGCTGCCCAGCCTGCAATACCACGAGGCGCGCGAAAAGGCGGCCATCGCCAGCCGGCAATTGCGCGATGCGCGCAAACCGATGGCGCAGGCGGACCAGCAACTGACGGATAAACGCAATGCGCTGGCGGCGCAGGCGAAGGCCCTGTCCGACGCGCAGATGAACGAAACTCTGCTGGAGCAGGAATCGATCGGCTTGCAGAGCCGTTTGTCCTTGATCAATGCCAAGCTGAAACCGCTGGACAGCCTGCTGGAGCAGAAGGACCGCTTGCACAAGCTGGCGGCCGATTCGGGCAGCGACATCGCCGAAGTGGCGGCCCAGCTGGAGCAGAAGGAAGCGCAATTGCTGCAGCAGCGCCAGCAGCGCGACGCCTTGTCGGCCCGCATCGCGGGCGAGCAGGCGACGATTGCCGCGCTGCAAGGCAAGACGGCCATGCCGGAGCCGGACAATGTACGCGGCATGCGCCGCGCGCTGCGCGACGCGGGCATTGCACACGCCATGCTGTCGGACATCGTCGAAGTGACGGACAGCCGCTGGCAGGGCGCCGTCGAAGGCGTACTGGGCGGTTACGCCTCGGTGGTGCTGCTCGACAAGGCCAAGGATGCGGCCGCCGCCTACCGCCTGGCCGAGAAGGAGCGCTACCGCCACTTCATCGTGCCGGACCTGGTCACGGCGCCTGTCGCCAAAGACGAGAGCTTGCTGGCGGTGGTGAAATTTTCCGCGCCCGTGCCCAGCTGGCTGATCGAGCAGCTGTCGCGCATTGCACGCGTCGACTCCGTCGAAGCAGGCTTCAAGCTGGGCAACCACGAAGAGTGGATCACGCCCGAGGCGTACCACCGCGAACGCCGCGGCGGACGCTCGCTGTTTGTGGAAGCGTCGCGCTACCGTTTCGGCCAGGCTGGCCGCAGCGGCCGCCTGGAAGCGCTGCTGCGCTCCTTGCCGGGTCTGGAAGGGCAGGAAGACACCTTGACCCTGGCGATCTCGAAGCTGGCGGCGGAAGTGGGCGCCTTGAAAGCGCGCATCGCCGGCGTCGATGCGGCCAAGGAACTCAGTGCGCGCCAGGAAGAATTCGCCGAAGCGCTGCGCAATTCGAAGCCGCTGAAGGAAGAGCGTCTGGAAGTGGGCGGCCGCCTGGGCGAGTTGCAAAATCTCACCAAGAACGCCACTGTGGCGCGCACGCGTGCCGATACCGTGTGGCAAAACGCACGCCTGGCCCTGTCCGAAGCGGAAGCGGGTTCGCGCCTTGGCTACAAGAAACAAATTGAACAGCGCGCCGAGCATGCGCGCGCCTTGCTGGCCTTGCGCCATGCGTGGCGCCACTTGCCGAAAAGCTGGCGCCGTCCCGCGCGCCGCGCGGCCCTCGTGGCCGAACACCAGAATGCGCACCAGGTCGACTTGCGCGTGGCCAGCCTGCAAAACAGCCTCGCGCGCGACGACTGGGAACTCGACGCCACCGTCATCGACCAGCATCATCGCCTGTCGGAGCAGCTGCATGGCCGCCAGTCGGAAACGGACGAGCGCCGCTACCAGAACAACCGCGCCATCGAAGCGACGGGCAATGCCCGCGGCGCCTACATGGAGCGCTTGCGCTACACCATCAAGACCTACAGCAAGAACATCAAGGAGCTGGGCGAACTGGCCGGCATCGAAGTGCATGCCGACCCCGTGCGTCTGGAAAACGACGATGTGCAGCTGTCGCAGGCGGGCTTGCACGTGCGCTTCAAATTCGACGGCAAGGGCGTCATCGGCATGAACGATGGCGAAGCGTCGGGCGGCCAGCAGGTCATGAAGTCGCTGGTGCTCTTGATCGGCTTGCTGAAATCGGAAGACGGCTCCGGCGGCTTCGTCTTCATCGACGAACCGTTTGCCCACCTTGATATCCGCAATATTCAATTGGTCGGCGAATTCCTGAAAAATACGGAAGCGCAATACCTGATGACGACGCCGTTGACGCACAACACGGATGTCTATGATCCCTCGGAGCTGACCTTGATCACCAGTAAGAAAAAGAAGGATACCCAATGGGCACAACCGATTTTCGTGCTGCAGCGCCGGATCGAACCCGCACCGGGCAAGGCGGCGTGATGACCGTGCGCAAGCTTGTTCTGGCCGCGGCCCTGGCGCTGGCGTGTTCGGCGCCAGCCGTGGCCAACGACGGCATCGGCTCCGTCAGCGCGGGCGGCATCCTGTTCGGCAAGACGGATGCCGTGGCCATGAAAAAGGAAGTGCTCAGCGTGAGCACGGACTTGATCAAGGTCGAGTATGAATTCCTCAATGAATCGGCCAAGGATGTGGAAGAGACGATCTTCTTCCCCTTGCCCGAATACTCTTCCGGCTACCATGGCTCGCCCACGTATTACGGCCAGCCGCAGCAGTTTACCGTCGACGTGGACGGCAAGCGCAAGGAGTATAAAACCACGTTTGTCGCCAAGCTCGGCAGCTCCGACGTGACGGCCCGCCTGCGCCAGCTGGGCTTGTCCGACGCGCAGATCGCGTATTTCCCTTCGCACACGCCGTTCGACAAGAAAGTGGTGCCGCTGACGGCCGCGCAGAGCAAGATCATGATCAAGGAGGGTCTGCTGGCCCAGCTGTACGACGAGGAGTGGGTACCGGCCTGGACCGTGAAAGTCATCTACTTGTGGCAGCAGAAATTCCCTGCCGGTAAAGTCGTGCGCGTGCGTCATCAATATGCGCCGTTCGTCGCAGCCGGCCCCGGCGCCTCCTACCTGGGCGATGGCAATACCTTTGAAAAGAAATACTGCGGCGACAAGGCCTTCTACAAGACGTGGAACCGGCTGGCGGCCCAGCAGGGCGAAAGCGGCTTCGTCAATGCCGTCTGGGTGTCGTACATTTTGACGACGGGTAACACCTGGAAGAATGGCATTGAAGACTTCACCATGAATTTGATCAAGGGCAAGCCGGACGAGCTGGTCAGCCTGTGCTTTCCCGGTACGTTCACCAAGATCAACCCCACCACCTTGCAAGTGAAGCTGCGCAACTTCCATCCGAAGCAGGACCTGGATGTGTACTTCGGCAATGTCGAAGGCACGGTGAGCAACGACGGCGTGGCGCCGCAGATCCGGCCATAGGAATGAGCACGCAGGAAGCGCTGGCCGCGCGCCTGCGCGCCATCGCCCGCGCCACGCCATGGTGCATGCAGGCCCTGGACGCCGTGGCGCAACTGGGCTTGCCCCACTGCTGCATCGGCGCCGGCGCCGTGCGCAAGCTCGTGTGGGACGCCTTGCACGGTTTCACCCAACCGTCGGCATTGAACGACGTCGATGTGGCGTATTTCGACGCGCACGATGTGCTTGCGGAAAGCGAGGTGCGGCTGCGCCAGCGCCTGGAAACGGCGCTGCCCGGCGTGCCGTGGGAAGTGTGCAACCAGGCCCGGGTGCACCTGTGGTTTGAAGACGAGTTTGGCTACGCCGTGCCGCCCTTGCTGTCGCTCGATGACGCCATCGCTTCCTGGCCCGAGTTCGCCACGGCTGTCGGCATCTATCTGCAGCCTGACGGCGAGATCGGCATCGTCGCGCCGCATGGCCTCGATGACTTGTTCAATATGGTGATCCGGCGCAACCCGGCGCGCATCAGCGAAGACGGCTATGCGCAGCGCCTGGCCAGCAAGGATTATGCGGCGCGCTGGCCGCGCGTCACCATCATCGCCTGGAGAAATGTGGTGTAAAAAGCAATTAAATGCACTGTGGATACAAATTGCCTATAATTGCCAATTTTCCAATAGTGCTTTCCTGATCCCATGTCCTTCTTGATTTCCATGCCGCTGCGCCGCCTCGGCCGCCTCGGCCGCCTGTTCTGCCTTTCCTCCGCCCTCGTGGCGCCCGCCGCCTGGGCCGACAGCTACACCGATTTCCAGCAGGCCAGCGGCCAGCTGGAAACGCTGATGGCCAAGGCGACGCCGCACAGCGGCTTGCCGCGCCTGGGCGACCCTGGCGTGGCGCAGCTGTTTGCGCAGATCGCCGACGGCCCGCGCCTGTTCCAGGCGCCCGTCGCGGCGCTGCAGGACGTGAACGAAAGCGTGGCCGTGTGCGAAAAGGCCATGCGGCTGGGCAAAACATACTATGCGTTTGGCCTGGAACGGCCGTTGCCGCTGTCCGGCGCCGAGCTGCAGCAGGCGCGCAAGGAACAAGTGACGCAGAACCTGGCCAATTATGGTGATGAAATGAGCAGCTTGTTTGCTTTCAGCATGCATTGCCATGGCCATTTGATCGGACTGATGGAGCAGGAATTCAGCGCCCAGCCGGCCGATGCGGTGAGCGGGCCCGAGCGTCTGCGCGCGCGGGCGTTCAGCAAGAACACGGCCATTGTTTTCACGAGCGTGGTGCAGTTCGTGCAAGTGCCGTTCTGGAACGTGGCGCAAAAGAAGCGGATGCTGGAAGCGGCGGCCCAGCACGCCACGGCGAATGCCAATCTGATGGCGCCGCCCTTGCGCGAGCGTTTGCTGGCCAGCCTGGCCGATGCGGACAAGGATATCGATCCGGTCCTGGCGCCGGTGCTGGCGACGATACGCCAGGCGCTGTCGGTGACGACGTGTACTGGCCTGTGCCAGTACTACTGAGTTATTCGGCGGCTTGCAGCGGCTTGTTGCGCTGGCGCCAGCGCACGAGGCCCCACGCATACACGGCGTAGTAGCCGATGACGAGGCCGTAGGCGGCCATGGTCAGCGGGCTCTGTCCGAACGGCGGCGGCGGCACGGGCACGTCCAGGCGCGTGTTCAGGTAGATTTCCATGCCGCGGTACAGCAAACGGGCGATGAACAGCATCGTGATGGCCAGGCCCAGATAGCGGTGCTGGGTAAAAAAGAAATCCTTGCCGACTTGCTCGAAACGCGTCAGCTTCAGGCCCAGCACACCGAGCCAGCCGCCGCCCAGCGCGGCCGCGCCCAGGCTCGACAGGGGCAGCAGCTCGAATTTCGTCGTCGTCGCCAGGAACAGCAGCAGCGCGGGAAACGCGACCGCCACGCTCCAGTGCCGCCACAGCTGCGACTTCTGGCGCGCCACCAGTTTCTTCAGGCGCGAATAAATGCGCCAGACCAGCAGCGGGACCAGGAACAGCAGGGCGAGGGTAGTGGTTTCCATGTAGGCAATCGGGTGCGGGTAAAACAGCGATTGTAAGCCAGATGGGGATGGGCGGCGATGCTTGTCAAACGGTAAAAGTTGCTGGTTGACATTTACTTGGCCTGAACGCACTATGCCCTGTCACAAAGCGCCGCCATGAGCGGCGCGGTGCGCTCGCTTGTTGTCACCACCTTCATACACTGGAGTTCCATGTCTACACGTTTGCCTTTGCTGCCCATCACTGTCGGCTTGATGGCCTCGTCTTCCCTGGCCATGGCGCAAGATGGCGCTTATCAAGCCCCGCCCGCGCCCCTGCAAGCCATCGTCGATGCGCCGCGCGCGCCGACCCTGAGCCTGAGCCCGAAACGCAACCTGGCCGCCGTGCTGCCCACGCCATCCCTGCCCGGTATCGGCGAAGTGGCGCAGCCGGAACTGAAGCTGGCGGGCTTGCGCATCAATCCGCGCACGTATTCGGCCAGCCGCTTCAGTTTCCACACGGGGCTGGGCTTGCTCGACATCGATACGCAGAAGGAAATCAAGGTCAGCGGCCTGCCGGCGGCACCCCGCATCGCCGATCTGGCCTGGTCGCCTGACCAGCGCTACCTGGCCTTTACGCACATCGCCTTTGCCGATCCCGCCAGGGGCGTGAAGGAGTCGGGCGTGGAACTGTGGCTGCTCGACGTGCAGACGAAGGCGGCGCGCAAGCTGTCCAGCACCCCCCTGTCGGCCGTGTATGGCCGCGGCTTTTCCTGGATGCCAGACAGCAAGACCTTGCTGGTGCAGCTGAAGCCGGCCAAGCTCGGCGCGGCGCCCGTGGCCAGCGGCATCCCGACGGGCCCGTCCATCCAGGACAGCGTGCCGGGCGGCGGCGTCAAGCAATTGCGCACCTATCCGGACTTGCTGAAAAACGAACAGGATGCGCAGCTGTTCGAACACTACATCACGGTGCAGCTGGCCTTGCTGGACGTGGCGGGCAAGCAGCGCCTGGTCGGCCAGCCGGGCCAGTTCTCGCGCGTGTCGGCCTCACCCGATGGCAAGCACCTGCTGACGACCAGCATCGTGCGTCCGTATTCCTACATCGTGCCGGCGCATGATTTCGGCCACAAGATCGACGTGCGCGACCTCAATGGCAAGGTGGAGCACGCGGTGGCGGCCCTGCCGCTGGAGGAAGGGCTGCCGCCAGGCAATGATGCCGTGTCCGCCGGCGTGCGTTCCGTCAGCTGGCGCGTCGATGCGCCCGCTACTTTGGTGTGGGCCGAAGCGCAGGACGGCGGCGATCCGGCCAGGGCGGCCGAAATCCGCGACATCGTCTACACGCAGGCGGCGCCGTTTAGCAACAAACCGGCCGTGCTGGCCAAGCTCGGTTCGCGCTACGCGGGCGTGGCCTGGGGCCGCGGCGACCTGGCCCTGCTCAGCGAAGCGTGGTACAAGACGCGCGCCGTCAAGCAGTGGAAGATTGCGCCAGATCAACCGTCCACACCGGCCGACCTCGTGTACGCTGGCTCCTTCGAAGACCGCTACAACGATCCGGGCCAGCCCGTCATGCGCGCGGACGCGGCCGGCTTGCCGCGTTTGCTCATCGCCGCTGACGGTTCCATCCTGCTCGACGGCCAGGGCGCATCGAAGGAGGGCGACCGGCCGTTCATCGACCGCCTGAACCTGGCGACGAAGCAGAAGGAGCGCCTGTTCCAGAGCGCCGCCCCCTACTATGAAAACGTGGTGGCCGTGCTGGACGAGGAGGGCAGCCGTTTGCTGTCCACGCGCGAATCGCCGACCGAGCAGCCGAATTACTATGTGCGCAACTTGAAGCAGCAGGGCGCGGCGCAATTGACGGCGCTCACGCATTTCCCCCATCCGCTGCCGCAACTGAAGGACGTGCAGAAAGAGCTGATCCGCTACAAGCGCGCCGACGGCGTGGACTTGACGGCGACATTGATGCTGCCGCCGAACTACGACGTCAAGCGCGACGGCCCGCTGCCGACCCTGATGTGGGCGTATCCGCAGGAATTTAAGACGGCCAGCGCCGCCAGCCAGACCAAGGGCTCGCCCTACAAATTCAATGCCGTCAGCTACTGGGGCCCGGCCGCCTTCCTGTCCATGGGCTACGCCGTGCTCGACAATCCATCGTTCCCCATCGTCGGCAATGGCGAGCAGGAGCCGAACGACACGTATCTGCCGCAGCTGGTGGCCGATGCCGAGGCGGCCGTCGAGGAAGTGGTCAAGCGGGGCGTGTCGGACCGCAACCGCATCGCCATCGGCGGCCACTCGTATGGCGCCTTTATGACGGGCAACCTGCTGGCCCACACGCGGCTGTTCCGCGCCGGCATCGCCCGCAGCGGCGCCTACAACCGGACCTTGACGCCATTCGGCTTCCAGGCCGAAGAGCGCCCGTTCTGGCAGGCGCCGGCCGTCTACCAGACCATGTCGCCGTTTAATTACGCGGACAAGATCAAGGATGCGCTGTTGATGATCCATGGCGAGCAGGACAATAATTCGGGGACCTTCCCCATCCAGAGCGAGCGCATGTTCCAGGCCGTCAAGGGACTGGGCGGCACGGCGCGCCTGGTGATGCTGCCGAACGAGAGCCACGGCTACCGCGCGCGCGAATCGATCATGCAGATGCTGTATGAAAGCAACAACTGGCTGGAGAAATATGTGAAGAACGCGGCGCCGCCGGCCGCCGACGTCAAGCCTGCCGGCAAATAAGGGCGGCGGTGCGCAACTCGTGGTATGGTCTTCTTTTGTCTGCAGGGAGGCCAGCCATGACCGTCATCCATGCCCACCGCGCGCCCGACCCGGCGCCCGTCGATGAACCCATGCCGGCGCCGGAGCCGCAAGAAGCGCCCGGGCACCATCCGGGGCCCGTGCACCCGGTGCCGCAGGACGATCCCGTGCCGCACCCGCATCCTAATCTCGTCAAGAAAGGCTGTTTTAGATGGCAATTGTCAAGGAAGTCTACACACGCAAAGTCAGCGGAGAATCGTTCGACTATGAACTCGATTACACCCAGGGCGCGGACGTGGCCTGGATTGCGCGCGTGTACCACGACGGCGTGCTGAAAGGCTCGCCGCACGGCGCGCTGACGGCCAATGTGCTGTCCGGCCCCGCGCTGGAGCAATATCTGCGCGCGTATGTCGAAGGCATGATCGAGCGGGGGCTCGACGTGGCCGAGTAAGATCGCCTTTGCGGCAGATCAAGAAAAAGGGCGCCGAGGCGCCCTTTGCTGTTTCTGGTGGTGTCGGATTACGCGGCTGCGCCGCTAATCCGACCTACGTGGAGGCACATGGGCCGTAGGTCGGATTAGCGGGGGCACGCCCCGCGTAATCCGACAACATTGTTGGCCGCCACTCTAATCAAACGCCCACGTATACAACACGTCCAGCGCATTGTTCGTGCCCGTCTGGAACTGCAAAGTGATGCGGCGGTTCAGTTTGTAGCGCAGCTTGACCAGGCTCGTCGCCGTGCTCGTGCCTTGCTCGAACGTCAGGTAGGCGCGCGACGACAGCCGCTTGCCGACGGTGACGACCGTGCTTTCCAGTCCTTGCGCCTGCGACAGGCCCACTTCGTCGAGGCCCAGCGAATTGGCCAGCTTGCCCTGCAAGCCGCCGCCGGAGCCGCCGAAGAGGGCGCCTGCGGCCGTCGTCAAGAGCGCCATTTCATCGCCGGCCGCCGTTTCCGCGCCGTGACCGAGGATCAGCCAGGCCAGCTTGTCGCTGTCTGACACGCTCGGCGTGGACACCAGCTTGGCCGTCGGCGCCTGTGCCGTGCCGCGCACTTCCACGCCCGCTTCCACGTTTGTTTCCGACAGCGCTTCGCCTTCGGGACGCTTGCGCACGGCCAGGATATTCAGTGACGGGTTGTCGTAGGCGCCCGTGAAGGCGATCAGGCCACGCTCGATCGACAGTTTCTGCCCGTAGGCCGCGTATTGACCTGTGACAACCTTGATGCTGCCCGTCACGCGCGGCGCGGCGCGGTTGATGACTCTGGCGCGCACATTGCCCGCCAGGTCGGCATCGAGCCCCATGCCGCGCAGGTGGAAAGCGTTGCCCAGGTCAAACTCGAGGTCGATATTCAGGGGCAGCGAAGGCGCTTCCTTGCTGCCCTTGATTTCCTTGCCCAACACCACCACGTCGCTGCTTTGTGTGGGGGTATCCTGCGGCGCCAGTTCGATCAGCGCGCGGTTGGCCTTGAACTTGCCCTCGAAGCTGAAGCGCTTGTCGTTGCGCACCAGGGTGCTGTTGCCCGACAGGACCAAAGTGCGGTCCGGACGCGACAGCGCCTGCAGGCGGTCGGCCATCAGTTTCAGTTCCAGGCTCGCTTCGCCATTCGCAAAGCGTACCCAGCCATCGGCCTGCACCTTGCCGTCGCCGCCGTCAAAGCTCAAACGCTGCAATTGCAATTGATCGCCGGCCAGCTTGGCTTGCAGCACGCCATTGCGCAATTTCAAGCCCTGGTCGGCCCAGTTCACCAGCAGCTTGCTGCCGTTGATGTCGCCATTCAATTGCGGCGCGCCGATGGTGCCGCTGCCGGACAGGGCCACCTTCAAGGCGCCGCCCAGTTCCAGGCCCGGCTGCCCCGTCAGCGGCGCCAGCCACGCCAGCGAATCGATGCTGGTGGTGCCCGTCAGGGAGAGGGCGCTGTCGTTGCTGATGCGTCCGTTCAGCATTTGCACGGTGGCATTGATATCGCTCTGGCCCGCGCGTGCGCCATCGAGTTTCACGGCCAGGCGCAGCTGCTGGTTGGCCACATCGATGCGGGCATCGAAGGTGCGCAAGCCCAGCGCCAGCGGCTGTTCCACGCCCACCGTCACGTCGCCTTTTTCGCGGTAGATGTGCAGCATGCCGGCCAGCGAGGGATCTTTCTGTTTCGCCGTCGGCACCTGCATGTCGAGCGACCATTGCGCGCCCAGGGTCAGGTCGCTGCGCGCATTGGCTTGCAGCGACGGGATCACTTGCGCCAGATAGGTCAGGGCCACGCCGGCCGCCTGGCCGGAACTGGTCCAGCGGGGGCCGTTCTTGACCAGGTTTTGCATGGTGATGCTGCCTGCCGGCAATTTGATGACGGTGTTGCCCACGCTGATCTGCTCGGGCTGGCCCAGGCCCGCCACGCCGCTGCCGGCCGGTCCCGCCACTTTCACGGGCACGGGCGCTTGCAGCACGAGCGCATAGCGCCCCTTGTTTTGCAGGCTGTCGATGCTGCCCGTCCAGGCGGCGCCGCTCTGGCTGCCGCGGATTTGCACGGTAGCATCGAAATCGTCATTGCGCGCCGTCAAACTGACCGTATGGCTGCCGCGCGTGCCCGTCGTGCCCAGGCGGGCGCTGGCCAGCTTGAAGGTGGGCGTGCTGTAGTCCGTGATCTCCAGGCTGCTGACCATGGGGTCGAGCGCGCCTTGGCCGGCGCCCACGCTGGCGCTGCCTTTCACGGCTTTCAATTGCTGGTCGCCAAAGAAGGTCAGATCCTTGCCATCGAGCGTCAGCTGCGCGGCGGGCGCGTCCATCTTGCCCGAGACGGAACCGGCCGCATGCAGCACGCCGGCAAACTTGGGGCCCAGGGTCGACAGTTGCGGCGCATCGAGTTTCCACGTCAGATGGTCGGAGGCGCCGCCCAGCGCGCCCTTGGCCAGCAGGCTGTTCGGCCCCAGGCGCAGTTCCGTATCCACGCTGTCGATGCGTTTCGCGTTGGCCGACAGCTTGGCATAGCCGGCCAGCGGCGCATTTTGTAAGGTCGATTCGCGCAAGGCCAGGTTGAGGGCCACTTGCCAGTCGCTCGTCAGGCGGCCGCTGCCGTTGAAATCCGCATTCACGTTGCCGTTGGGCAGTGAAGCGCCAAACGCGGCCGGGTTGATCTTTTGCAAGGAACCCGTCATTTTCAATTCCGCTTGCTGCTTCGGCCCCGTCAAGCCCACTTCGCCGCTGGCGTGGATGGCGCTGTCGGGTGCGGGGCGCTTGCCGCTGGTGAGGCCCAGTCCTTTCGCGTCGGCCACAAAGCTCGTGCGCGGCTGTTGCAGCGTGCCCTGCACCACGCCGCTGGCCAGCACCGTGCCCAGCAAGTCGCCCTGCAGGGCGGAGAGCTGCCGTGCATCGACATTCCAGTTGAGCTTTTCGCCGGCGCCGCCAAAGTTGCCCTTGGCCGTCACGTTGTTCTTGCCCAGCGCCAATTGCACGTCGATGCCGCTGAAATGGGCCGCATCGGCCGTCAGCTTGCCCTTGCCGGACAGGGGCTGGTCGAGCAGCTTGCTGGGGCGCACGGTGAAGTCCGCGTTCGCCAGCCACTTGGGGGCCACGTGGCCATGGGCGCGCACGTCGAGGTTCAGGTCGGCCACGGGGAAGGCGCCGAAGTCGGCGGGATTGAGGCGGCTGGTGCTGGCCACGGCCTTGAACGGTTGCTCATCCTTCAGGCTGATCTGGCCCGTCGCGTTGACGCTGCTCTTGCCTGCCTGCAAGGTTGCCTTGCGCAATTGCACCAGGGAATCGGCCAGCGTGGCTTCCATGTCCAGGCGCAGTTTCGCTTCGCCCAGCTTGGCGCGCAGGGTTTGCGTCTTGCCGTCGCTGTCGAGCACGATGTCACCGACGATCTTGGTGCTGTTGATGCTGCTGTAAATGTGCTGCAAGTCGATCTTGTCCGTGTGCAAGGTCAATTGCGCATTGCCGATGGGGCCATCGACGGCGTCGCGGTTGAGCTTGCCGCCGCCCGTGAACTTGCCCGCGTTGCCGAAATCGATGATGGCCGACTCCAAAGTCGTGGCCGTCAGGGTGCCGCCCAGGCGCGCTTCGAACTGGCGCAGCGGCAGCTTTTGCTGGTCGATGGGGCCAGGCGTGGCGTGGTTGAGGATGGCCAGCTTGCCCGACACGGTTTGCGCGTTGGGCCGCGTATCGATGGCGGCATCGAGTTCCAGGCTCAGGTCCGCCTGCGGCAGGGTAGCGTCGAACTTGCCCGGATTGATGTTGCGGCCACGGATGTTGGCCGAGTGCAGGATGATGACGGGGTCGAACGGCGCCAGCGCCAGCTGGGCGTCGGCCGTGGCCGCGCCCGCGCTGCCCTTGGCCGTGACGTTCAGCACGTTCAGGTCGCCGCCCAGCTGCAGCGCCAGGGCGGCTGGTTTTTCGCCGGCGGCAGGGTTGATCTGCGTCAAGCCCGCCTTGCCGCTGAGCTTGAACGGCTGCGTGGCGGCAATCGTCGCGCTGGCCGTGGCCTGGCCGAACGGCGTCAGGGCCGAGGCGTCTTCCAGCTGCCATTGCGACTTGTCGCCCGACAAGGTGAAATGGATCTTTTCAAATACCGTGTTGCCGCCCGCGCTGACGAGGGTCACCTTGTCCAGGCGCGCGTCGGCAATGCCGATCTTGAACGGCGAGGCCAGGCTGGCGGGCATGGTCGACGGTTCCTCGGACGGCGCCGTGCTTTCCACGGCCAGGCTGGCCACGTGCAGTTCGCTGATGGCGATGCCTTCCGAGAAGAACTGGAACGGCGACCAGTTGATGTCGATGTTGTCGGCCGTGATGTGCTGCGTCTTGCTGCGGTAGCTGACGTGGCCCAGGTGCATGCGGTTGTACAGCGAGCCGGACACGCCCGACACTGCGATGTCGCCGCCGCTGGCGCTGGCCACTTTTTGCACCAGCATCTGCAAGGTCGATTCGCGGCCCAGGAACCAGAAGCCGGCGCCCAGCAGCACGGCCAGGCTGGCGACGGCGATCAGCACATAGCGCACCCAGCGGCGCGGTTTTTTCGCCGGCGGTGGCGGCGCGGCGCCGTTGGGGGACTCGGTAGAAATATCGGACATCAGAAAGTGAATCCCAGAGAAAAGTGCAAACGGTAGGCGTGGACGGCGTGGCCATACGCCACGTCGACATTGATGGGGCCGACGGGGCTCTTGTAGCGCCCGCCCAGGCCATAGCCCGATTTCGGCGTCATGGCCGCTTTGACCGTGTCGGCCGCGTTGCCGGCGTCATAGAAGGCGGCAACGGCCCACTTCGGCTTGAACCAGTACTGGTATTCGGCGCTGCCGGTGAGCATGTAGCGCCCGCCGATGGTGGCGTCGCCTTCCTTCACGCCCAGCTCCTGGTAGCCATAGCCGCGCACCGACTGGTCGCCGCCCGCGCGGAACAGGTAGACGGCCGGCACGCCGCGTTTTTCCTTCGAGCCCAGCGCGCCCATTTCGCCGCGCACGATCAGCTCGCCCTTTTCGCCGAGCGGACGGTAATACACGGCCTTGCCGGCCACGCGCACGAAGCGCTCGTCCGTCAGCAGGGGCAGCAGGGCGCCGCCCACCTGGGCATTGATGACATAGCCCTTGGTGGGGAACAGCAGGCTGTCGAGGCTGCGCTTGGTGATGGCATAGGTCAGCGGCAAGCTCTTGCTGCGCGTCTGTTCCAGGCCCACCACCGTCTTGTCTTCGCTGAGGAACTCGAACGTCAGGCTGCGCTCGAGGTTGGTACCGCCCCAGTTGCGCTTGGCCGAGATGGTGGTGACGGCCGTGATTTCGTTGGAAATGTCGCTGCGCTCGAACGAGGCGCCCGCGCTGTCGTTGTAGCCGCGCTCGGTGGTCGGAAAGTAAAAATTGGCGTGCGCCGCCTGTTTTTTCGTTTCCATGGTGATCGCGCTCTTGAAGCGCGTGCCCCACACGTTGAGGTTGTCATAGTTGAGCTGGGCACGGTTCCCCGTATTCGTACTGAAACCGAGACCGGCGCTGACGTTCTGCTGCTTGTTTTCCGTCACGCGCACCACCAGCGGCAACAGCGGCGCGGGGCCGCGGTTGGCGGGCCTGGCTTCTGGCGCGGCGCCGGCGGCCTCGGCTTGCTGGCTTTCCTGGCCTGCCTCGATCTGCTCGCCCAGGATGCTGCTCATGTCGGCACTGACTTCCACGCTGGCAAAGTAGCCCGTGTCCTGCAGGCGCGCCTGGAACGATTGCAGCGCCGATTCGCTGTAATAGTCGCCCGGGCGTATCTTGTCGAGGTTGCGGATGATGCTGGCATCGTAGCGTTTCAAGCCTTCGATGCGCAGCTCGCCGAAGCGCAGCTCGGGGCCGCTGTCGAGCACCACCAGCAAGGAGACCTTGTGTGTTTCCGGGTCGACCACGGCTTGCGTATCGACCAGCTGGGCGCGCGGGTAGCGCGTCTGCACCACTTCGCGCAGTAGCGCGCGCTTGGCCGCTTCCCATTCCGCCTGGCGGAACACGCTGCCCGTCTTCAGGGCCCAGCTGCGTTTCAGCGCTTCCGTATCGTAGGGTTCGGAAGCGGCCAGCGGCGGCGTGGGATCGAAGCCGCGCAATTCCAGCTCGACCTTGTCGATGGTCACCGGCTGGCCCGGATCGACGTCGACGATGACGACGGGTTTGGCGCCCGTCGTGTCGACGCGCACCGTGACGACGGGCGTGTAGTAGCCGGCCGTGGCGATGAGGTTTTTGGCTTGCTCGGGCGTATCGCGCACGAGGCGCTGCAATTGCTCGCGGTCCATGCGCGGGTTGCCGCGGAAGCGTTCCAGGTCCAGGTTTTTTTCCAGCAACTCATCGAGGTCGCCGGGCGCGTTGACCTTGACCTCGTACTGCAGCGGGGCGGGCGCCGTTTCCGTGGCGGGGCTGTCCGCAACGGCATCTTGCGTGCGTTCCTGCGTACCCTCCTGCGCGCCGGCATGGGCGATGGGAAACAGCGAGATGACACTGCCGGCGGCCGCCAGTGTCAGTTGACCCATTGCTTTTGTCACTACTTGTGCCAAAATTCGTGGTCGTATCGCCTTGCCGGCAGCCGTATGCCGTATGGGTCGTGCAGAAAACATGGTGCTCCAGATGAGTAAATGCTGACTGCATGTTACCGGAATAGGTAAACTGATGGCGGACGAATAAGTATTTTTTGCGCTGGGAATCATGTTTCTCCGCGCACAATTGGAACAGAATCAAACTGAAAAGAAAGAAATTATGCTAGCAACGGACTCCGCACTGGTGCTCTTTAGCGGTGGACAAGATTCCACCACCTGCCTGGCCTGGGCTCTCAAGCACTATAGCCGCGTCGAAACCATCGGTTTTGACTATGGACAGCGCCATGCGATCGAACTGACCGTGCGTCCCGGCGTGCTGGAACAGATGCGCCGGCAGTCGCCCGAGTGGGACAGCCGCCTGGGTCAGGATCACATGATCGATCTGTCCCTGATTTCCGCCATTTCCGATACGGCCATGACGCAGAACGTCGAGATCGTCATGCAGGAAAACGGCTTGCCGAACACCTTCGTGCCCGGCCGCAACTTGCTGTTCATGACGGTAGCCGCCACCGTGGCTTACCGCCGCGGCTTGACGGTGCTGGTGGGCGGCATGTGCGAGACGGATTTTTCCGGCTACCCGGATTGCCGCGACGACACGATGAAGGCGCTGCAAGTGGCCCTGAACCTGGGCATGAACACGCGTTTGAAACTGGAAACACCGCTGATGTGGCTGGACAAGGCGCAAAGCTGGGACCTGGCGGAAGACCTGGGCGGCCAGCCGCTGGTCGACCTGATCCGCAGCGGCACACACACCTGCTACCTGGGTGAGCGTGGCGAATTGCACGACTGGGGCTATGGCTGCGGCACTTGCCCCGCCTGCGCCCTGCGCGCGAACGGCTACCAGCAATACGCGGCGAGGAAAGCTGCAAAGTAAGCACGTTGTAAGTCAGTTGCGCCGTTTCTTCAAGCGGCGCGGCAGGAGGACAAGCCATGCTGTGGTTTTTGCCACAGGAGCGCCTTGCCATGACATCCCTCTTTGCCGCGCTGTACGGCCCCGTCTTCTGGGCCGGCTTCATCGGCGCCGCCGCTTGCCTGATCGCGGCGTGCCACTACTCCCTCTGGGTCTTGCCGCCCTTGCTGCTGGCGCTGCTCACTTCCTTTCTTGCCGAACGCTACCTGCCGTATGACGGCGCGTGGAACCACGCGCACGGCGACGGCTGGCGCGATGTCGTGCATGCGCTCGTCAACGAGGCGCTGTACCTGCTGGGCCTGGCTGCCTTTCCCTTGCTGGCAGGACACCTGGCGCTGGGTGCATTCTGGCCAGTCCAGCTGCCGTTCGGGGCGCAACTGCTGCTGGCCATCCTTATCGCCGACTGCGGCATTACCCTGGTGCATTACCTGAGCCACCGTTTTTATTTTCTGTGGAAACTGCATGCCGTGCACCACAGCGTGCAGCGCCTGTATGGTTTCAATGGCTGGATGAAACACCCCTTGCATCTTCTGCTGGAAGCGGCGGGCGGCATGCTGCCCTTGCTGCTGCTGGGCATACCTGAGCGTGTCATGGCCGTGCTGGCGTTTGCCGTGGCGATCCAGCTGTTGCTGCAGCACGCGAATGTCGACATGCGCATGGGGCCGCTGCGCCACGTGTTTGCCTGGGCGCCGCTGCACCGTTTTCATCACATGAAATACGGCACGGCCGGCGACGTGAATTTCGGCCTGTTTTTTACGTGCTGGGACCGCCTGCTGGGCACCTGTTTCGACGCCCCGGGCTACCGCATGCGGGGCGAGGACCTGGGCATCGGCAGCCGGCCCGACTACCCCGTCGCATATGGGGCGCAATTGATCGAGCCGTTCCGCGCGGAAGAGGGCGTGCGCGCGCCCGAGCTGCCGGCCGGCTTGCGCAACGGGTCGTAGCCGGCAGGTCAATCGAGCAGCTTGACGTCGAGCTGGCGCAAGCTGCGGTCGGCGCGCACGCCGAACAGGCTGCGCATGGTGCGCGAAAAATGCGCGGCATCGGCAAAGCCGGCGCCGTGGGCCGCGTCCGTCAGAGTGCTGCCGAGCAAGATGAAACGGATGGCCAGGCGCAAGCGGCGCCACAGCACCAGCCGCCGCACGGGCAAGCCCAGCTGGGCGCTGAACAGGCGTTCCAGCTGGCTCAGCGACAAATGCGCGGCCCCGGCCACGGCCGCCGCGCTGACCTTGCCCGACAACAATATGTCGACCTGTTCCAGCGCGCGCCGCAAGCGGGGATCGGGCAAGGGCTCGCGCGGCTGGGCCTGCAATGCGGCGGCGACATGCTCCAGCGTGGGCGCGCCAGCATGGGCGGCGGCGGCCAGCAAAGCTCCACCGCACAGGCGCTGCGGTTCCGCATAGATGGTCAGCATGGGCGCCGGTGCGGCGACGATGGCGTGCGGGCGCAGGCTCTCGACCAGCAAGTGCCGCGCCGTGTGGACGATGCCGTCGAGCTCGACCGTGAAGGGCGCGCCCGTGCTCAGCATCAGCTGGTGCGCATAATGGGCGTGATTGTCCGTGGCGCCCGCTGCGCCATGCAAGATGGCAAAATCCGGCGCCAGCCATAGTGTTCCCTGCCAGCTATCGTGCTGCAAACGCGGCTCCCTGATGATGGATGACGGGGCGATCATAGCAGCCGGCGGGAATGGTTTTCATGGCATTGAATTTTCCTGGAGTACACATCATTGCATCGATGAAATATGTGGTCTTTTTAATACAATATTCGGCATTGCAAGGGCGCCCGCTGTAACGTACTATCATTCTCATCGACTACCGATGGTAATCGTGCAGCCCGCTGCCAGCCATGTTGCCGGCAGTGTCGCGGTTTGATGTCGTCCTGCCTGTCAGCCTGCCATGTCTACACGCGCGTCTTCGTCGTGGTTTGCCCGGCCAGTGTCGCACTGGGTGGGGCCGCGTGCCTTGGCCACGCTGGTGCTGGCGCTGTGCCTGGGATTGACGTATGGCGCCTGGCGCAATGCCCACGACGCCAGCGAACAGCAGGTGCAGGCCGATTTCGATTTCCGCGTGCGCGAACTGGTGAACAACATCGCCGGCCGCATGCGGACCTATATCCAGGTGCTGCACGGGGTGCAGGGACTGTATGCCAGTTCGCAGGAAGTCACGCGCCGCGAATTCCATGCCTATCTGGCGGTGCAGCAGGTCGACCGAAACTTTCCCGGCATTCACGGCATCGGCTACCTGCCGCTGGTGCCCGGCGCCGCCCTGGCGCGGCACGAGGCCAGCGTACGCGCGGAAGGCTATCCCGGCTATGCCGTGCGTCCGTTCGGCCAGCGGGCCTGGCATGCGCCCATCACGTATCTGGAACCTTTAAGCGACAGCAACCTGCTGGCATTCGGCTATGACATCTGGTCCGAATCCGTGCGCCGCACCGCGCTCGAGCAGGCGCGCGACACGGGCCAGGCCGCCATGACGGGCAAGATCCACCTGGTGCAAGATGGCGGCAGCGACCAGGCGCATGGTTTCCTGGTTGTGCTGCCCGTGTATGACAACGGCTTGCCGCATGCCAGCGTGGAGCAGCGGCGCGCCGCCTTGCGCGCCTGGGTGTTTGCGCCGTTCCGCATGGGCGATCTGATGGCGGGCGTGGGCGGCGAGGCGGCGCGCCAGCTGGACCTGGAAATCTATGACGGCGCGCAACTGGCCGAGGCGGCCCTGATGTATGACAGCCTGCCGGGCGGCTTGTCCTCTGCCGCCTCGGACAGCCTGGTGTCGCTGCAGGCGATCACCATCGCCGGGCGCGCCTGGACCTTGCGCGTGCGCGCCATGCCGGGCTTCGATGGCGAGCTGCTGGCGCGGCCCCGTCTGGTGGCCTGGACCGGTTTGCTGGCCAGCATCGTGCTGGCGCTGGCGGCCTGGCTGCTGGCGGCGGGCCGCGCCCGCGCCCAGGCGGCGCTGGCGCGCTCGAGCGAGCTGACCGGCCAGCTGGAGCAGGGGCAGGCGAGCGTGCTGGCGATGGCCGAGGCGGCGCAACGGAGCCAGGCCATGCTGCGCAGCATCCTCGATTCGACCATCGACGGCATTCTGGTCGACAACATCAATGGCCGTATCTTTACCTCGAACCGGCGTTTCCGCGACCTGTGGCAAGTGCCCGACGCGCTCGACTGGCAAGCCGATGGCGCGGCGCTGGTGCGCCATGTGGAAAGCCAGCTGGAGCAGGCTGCACCTTTCCTGGGAGCACGCGCCCATGCGCCGCACGGCCATCGCGAGCGGCGCGACGTGCTGCATCTGCGCGATGGACGGGTGGTCGAACAATATGTGCGCAGCATGCAGCTGGGCAATGAGCAGGCGCGCCTGTGGACCTTCCGCGATATCAGCGAGCGCAGCCAGATGGAACGGCGCGAGCATACGCGGCGGCAAGTGCTGGAAATGCTGGCCACGGGCGCGCCGCTGGAACGGGTGCTGGAAAGCGTCGTGCTCAGCGTGCAAGCCGACCATCCGGCCATGCTGTGCAGCATCTTGCTGCTCGATGAAAGCCGCCACCGCCTGGTGCTGGGCGCGGCGCCGAGCTTGCCCGCGTTCTTCAACCTGTCCAGCCATGGCCACGACCTCGACACCCTGCAGGGCGTGCATGGCATCGCCGCGCAAGCCGTGCGCGACGGCCAGCGCGTGATCGTGGGCGACTTGCATGCCAATGTGCAGGAAACGATGGAACTGGCGTACCGGGCCCAGCTGCAATCATGCTGGGCCGAGCCCGTGCGTGGCGGCTCGGGCAAGCTGCTCGGCGTGCTGATGGCGTATCACCGCCAGCCGGCCTTGCCGGGAGCGGCGCATCTGGCGCGGCTCAGCGAGGCGGCGCACCTGGCCGGCATGGCCATCGAGCAGGCGCAGGTGGCGCTGGCCCTGCGCGCCGGCGAAGCGCGTTTCCGCAGCCTGTACGACCATGCGCCCGTGGCCCTGTGGGAACAGGACTGGTCGGCCGTGCGCGCCGCGCTCGACGCGCTCGAGCAGGCGGGCGTGCGCGACCTGGGCGCCCATTTCCAGGCCAATCCGGATGCGCTGCGGAAGCTGGCGGGCCTGGTGCGCATCATCGATGCGAACGGCGCCGCGCTGGCGCAGGTGCGCGCCAACGAGGACGACCAGCGCCGCGGCGCGCTGAGCCTGGCACAGAATTTCGATGACAGCGCCTTGCCCCGTTTCGGCGATGCGTTGCTGGCGCTGGCTGGCGGCGCCCACCTGTACGAGTGCGAAAGCAGCTTCGTGCGTCTCGACGGCGCGGCGCGGCAAAATGAATTGAGCCTGCTGGTGATGCCCGGGCATGCGGACAGCCTCGATTTCGTCATGGTGTCTTCGCTCGATATCACCGAGCGCAAGCGCATGAACGCGGAACTGCTGCAGCTGGCCACCACGGATTTCCTGACCGGCTTGCCGAACCGCCGTCACTTCATGGCGTCGCTGGAAAACGAACATGCCCGCTTGCAGCGCGAGCTGGCCAGCTGCGCCAGCGTGCTGATGCTCGACATCGATCACTTCAAGCGCGTCAACGACGAGCATGGCCACGCCGTGGGCGATGCCGTGCTGCGCCACCTGGGCGCGCTGATGTGCCAGGCGCTGCGCAAGGTCGACGTGCCGGGCCGCGTGGGCGGCGAGGAATTCGCCATCTTGCTGCCGGGCACGGATCTGAGCGCCGCCGCCGTGTTTGCCGAACGGCTGCGCCGGCGCGTGGCGGAAAGTTCGCTGACCATCGATGGCGGCATTGTGCTCACCATCACGGTGAGCATCGGCATGGCCGCCATGGTCGGTACCGATGCCGATTGCGACGCCGTGCTGGCGCGCGCCGACGAGGCGCTGTACCGAGCCAAGCGGGGCGGGCGCAACCGCATCGAACAGAATGACGGCGGCGGCGACGGCGTGCTCAGCAAGTTCATGGCGCAGTGATTACAGGCTGTGCTGACGCGTCTGCGCCTGCTTGCGGTTGCGGCTGACGATCAGCCAGACGATGGCGACGGGAATCAAGAGCGGCAGCAGCACGGGCGTGCTCAGCGCCAGTGCCAGCGCCACGCACAGGGCCACGACGGCGATCAGCACCACGCCCACGCCGGCCAGTACCACGCCCGTGACGACGGCGCCGCACACCAGCGCAATGGCGGCGATCAGCAAGCCGCCGCCGGCAAACACCAGGCCGAACAGCCACTCCAGCGGTCCGTCGATCTCGTCGCCGTTGAGCTGCATGTGCATGTCGCTGCCGCCGATCTTGTCGAGGAACAGGCAGGCGAGCATGACGATGAGGACGAAGGTGAGCAATTTTTTCATGGTAAGCCTCGGTGTGTGGGTGATCGGGTATTGCATGGTCACACTGTAGGCGCGCGCCCCGCTTGCCGCCAGCGGCGTGCGACAGGCCGTCATTTTCACGGTATGGAAGGCGCTGGCGGCCAGAAAACACTGATTTGGAACAAGATTTCTTTTCTTGTAATGTGCGCAAGCCGTCCTATACTGAACACCTCAGTCTCGCAAGGAGGGCAACATGCTTTTGTTTGCAGATACCGGGGATCAATCGCTATCCCTTTTTCACCATCGAACCACGCGCCAGCGTAGCGCCACGCAGTCCTGCGCCGAGCCTGTCGGCGCGCCATCGGCGATACCGCCGATCATCATCAATCCTTTTAATTATCATGCGCCGCTGCCGGCCATCGACCCGCGCTGGATACCGCCCGGCCCGCCGCTGACCTGGCCCAACCGGCCTGCCATGTCCATGTGCTGACAGTTGCCTGGGAAGATGCCGGACGGAAGCATTGAACGTTCACCCATGCCGCCGTGAAGGCGGCACGGGCGGGCGTTTTCGACTATCATGCTAGCCCCGACCTTCCATCACGAGCACCGCCATGAGTACCGATTTCCCCGACTTTCCCGACGAAGCAGCCGAGCAGGACAATGACGCCCCGATCCAGGAGCCGCGCCTGTGGGTAGGCAATGGCTGGACGGCGCGCGTGATCAAGAACGAGGAAGATGAAGGCTGGGCCGTGGCCATGATCAAGGATGGCGAACCGGAGCCGGCCCTCGTGGGCCCGTGGACCATGGGCCGCGACAAGAAAAACCCGAAGCCGCTCGACGTCAACGCCTTCAATACCCTGGTCAAGACGGCGTCCGAGGTGCTGCGCCGCCACGAGCAGCAGCTGCATGCGCAACTGCACAAGAATGTGTTCGTCGCCACCGACGAGGGGCAGATCAAGGTGATGTTCGACATCGTGCCCGACGAAGACCACCCGTACGCGGAACTGAGCGCCTACGACGCCGACGGCGAACAGATCGCCAAGGTGCGCACCTCGGCCGCGTTCAAGTTCAACGCCACGTCCGCCGCGAACTGGATCGAAGGCGGCTACCGCCGGCCCTAAGCTGCATATTGTTGGCGCCGGTGCTGGTGTCGGATGACGCTCCTTCGGAGCTAATCCGACCTGCGTCCGTGGAACCGACGCATGGCCAGGTAGGTCGGATCAGGCCTGAAAGGCCGTCATCCGACGTTACCGCCAGCGTCAATAATGTGTCGGATGACGCGCTTGCGACCTCGGCGGCCCCCGCTAATCCGACCTGCCTCTTACGGCATACGCCAGCCGGTACAACAGCGGCAGCACCAGCAGCGTCAATGCTGTCGACGATAAAATGCCGCCGATCACCACGGTGGCCAGCGGACGCTGCACTTCGGCGCCCGTGCCCGTGGCAATGGCCATCGGCACGAAACCGAGCGACGCCACCAACGCCGTCATCAAGACGGGCCGCAAACGCGTGATGGCCCCCTCGCGTATCGCATCCTGCAAGGGCATGCCTTGTTCGCGCAGCTGGCGGATGTAGGCGATCATCACCAGGCCGTTCAGCACGGCCACGCCGGACAGGGCGATGAAGCCGACTGCGGCCGAAATCGACATGGGAATGTCGCGCAGCCACAGGGCGACGATGCCGCCCGTCAAGGCGAACGGGATGCCGCTGAAGACCAATAGTCCATCCTTCACGTTGCCGAACATGGCGAACAGCAACACAAACACGAGGGCCAAGGCTACGGGCACGACCAGTTCCAGGCGTTTCGTGGCCGATTGCAGCTGCTCGAACTGGCCGCCCCAGCTGGTCCAGTAGCCTGCGGGAATGGCCACCTGCGCCTGCAGCTGCTGCGTGGCGTCCGCAACAAACGAGCCGATATCGCGCCCGCGCACGTTGGCGCTGATGACGATGCGGCGCTTGCCGTCTTCGCGGCTGATCTGGTTCGGCCCCGGCGCCACTTGCAGGCTGGCCACTTCACCGAGCGGGATGAAGCGGGCACGGCCTTCCGCCGCCGCGCCCAGGGGCAGGGCGATGGGCAGGCGTTTGAGTTGCTCCAGGTCGCTGCGCAGGCTGTCGGGCAGGCGCACGACGATGTCGAAGCGGCGGTCGCCCTGGAACAGGGTGCCCGCCTCTTGCCCGCCGATGGCCGTGGCGATCGCCGCTTGCACGTCGGCAATATTGAGGCCGTAGCGGGCCGTCTGCTCGCGGTCGATCTGCACCGTCAGCATGGGCAGGCCCGTCGTCTGCTCGACTTTTACCTCTGTTGCGCCCGGAATCTTGCCCAGCACGCCCGCAATCTTCGCCGCCGTGCTGTCGAGCACGCTCATATCGTCGCCGAACAGTTTCACGGCCACGTCGCTGCGCACGCCGGAAATCAGTTCATTGAAGCGCAGCTGGATCGGCTGCGAAAACTCATAGTTATTGCCCGGCAAGCTCGTGGCCGTCGCTTCGATTTCCGCCAGCAATTGCTCGCGCGACTTCTTCGGTTCCGGCCATGCGTCGCGGGGTTTCAGCATGATGTAACCGTCGGAGATATTCGGCGGCATGGGGTCAGAGGCGATCTCGGCCGTTCCAGTGCGGGCGAACACGCGTGCGATTTCCTTGTGGTTTGCCATCAGCTTGCTTTCCAGCTGCTGCTGCATGGCCAGCGATTGCGTCAAGCTGGTGCCGGGGATGCGCAGGGCCTGGATGGCGATGTCGCCCTCGTTCAGGCTGGGCACGAATTCGCTGCCCATGCGCGTGGCCAGCAAGCCGGACAGCACGACGGCTACCGCCGCGCCCGTCAACACGACGGGCGTGTTGCGCATCACCTGGTCCAGCAGCGGCGCATACCAGCGCTTGGCGGCGCGCATGATGGCGTTTTCCTTCTCCGCCACCTTGTCGCCGATAAACAGCGCGACGGCGGCGGGAATGAAGGTGATCGACAGCAGCATGGCACCCAGCAAGGCAATCACCACCGTCAGGGCCATCGGCGTAAACATGCGGCCCTCCACGCCCGTCAGCGCGAAGATGGGCAGGTACACGACCATGATGATCAGCTGCCCGTACAGCAGGGGCCGGCGCGCCTCTTGCGATGCCGCAAACACTTCATGAAAACGTTCCTGCAAGGTCAGCGGCCGTCCCAGTTTCTGCTGCGCATGGGCCAGGCGACGCACGCAGTTTTCCACGATCACCACGGCGCCATCGATGATGATGCCGAAATCGAGCGCCCCCAGACTCATCAGGTTGGCGCTCACATGGTATTGCACCATGCCCGTAAACGTGAACAGCATGGCCAGCGGTATCACCATGGCCGTGATGACGGCCGCGCGGATGTTGCCGAGGAATAAAAACAAAATGGCGATCACCAGCACGGCGCCTTCCAGCAGGTTTTTCTTCACCGTATTGATGGCCTTGTCGACCAGCACCGTGCGGTCATACACGGTGACGGCGTGCACGCCTTTCGGCAGGCTGCGGTTGATCTCGATCATCTTTTTGTCGACGGCTTGCGAGACGGCGCGGCTGTTCTGCCCGATCAGCATGAAGACGGTACCGAGCACCACTTCGCGGCCGTTTTCCGTGGCCGCGCCCGTGCGCAGCTCGCGCCCCAGCACCACGTCGGCCACGTCGCGGATGCGGATGGCCACGCCCTGCACATTGGCGACGACGATGTTGCCGATATCGTCCTTGGACGCCACCTGGCCCGGCGCGCGTATCAGCAGCTGCTCGCCCTGCCTTTCGATGTAGCCGGCGCCCACGTTGCTGTTGTTGCGCTCGAGCGCCGTCACCACGTCTTGCAGGCTGATGCCGTAGGCGGCCAGTTTTTCCGGGTACGGCGCCACCTGGTATTGCTTGGCGTAACCGCCGATGGCATTGATTTCCGTGACGCCCGTGACATTGCGCAACTGCGGCTTGATGATCCAGTCCTGGATTTCGCGCAAGTCCGTCGGCGTGTAGGGCGTGCCGTCCGGCTTTTTCGCGCCGTCCTGCGTTTCCACCGTCCACAAATAGATTTCACCGAGGCCCGTGGAGACGGGCCCCATCTTCGGTGTGATGCCAGCCGGCAAGCTTTCCTTGGCTTCCTGCAGGCGCTCGTTGATCATCTGGCGGGCAAAATAGATGTCCGTGCCATCCTTGAAGATCACGGTCACTTGCGACAAACCATAGCGCGACAGCGAACGCGTCTGCTCCAGGTTGGGCAAGCCGGCCATGGCCGTCTCGATGGGGAAAGTGACTCGCTGCTCGGTTTCCAGCGGCGAATAGCCGGCGGACTGGGTATTGATTTGCACCTGCACGTTGGTGATGTCGGGCACGGCGTCGATGGGCAGCTTTTGATAGCTGTAGATGCCCAGGCCGGCCATCGCGGCCACGACCAGCATCACCAGCCAGCGCTGGTCGATGGCAAAGCGGATCAAGCGTTCAAACATGATGGTTTCCTTAGCTTTGACGTGATCAATGTTCGTGGCCGGCAGAATCTTTGCCCAGCTCGGACTTCAGGACAAAACTGCCTTGCGCCGCGTACGGCGTGCCGGCGGCCAGGCCCTGCTTGATGTGCGTCAGATTGCCATCGCTGCGGCCCAGCACCACGGGCGTGGCCTGGTAGCCCTCCTTGACCTGCACGAAGACGACGGGCTTGTCTTCCACCGTCTGGATGGCCGTGCTCTGCACGGTAACGGGCGCGTCCGCTTCGCCGGACACCACTTCCACCGTGACGAACAGGCCCGGGCGCCAGGCCATGTCCGGGTTCTGCAAGCTGATGCGTGCCTTGGCCGTGCGCGTCTGCTCGCCCAGCAGCGCGCCCACGTAGGTGATCGTGCCTTGCGCGCTGGCATCGAAAGCGCTGGCTTTGACTTCTGCCTTGCCACCCATGCGCACGGTGGCCAGGTCCTTCGCCGGCACGGCGATTTCCGCCCACACGGTCGACAGGTCGGAAATGACGAAGATGTTCGCGTCTTCCTTGACGGCTTCACCCAGGGTGATGTGCTTTTCCAGCACCATGCCGTCGAACGGCGCGCGGATCTCGTAGCGGTTCAGCGGCCCTTTGCTGGCCCCGGTCCCGGCGCCGCTGGCGCCCAGCGCGCTGAGTTTTTGCTGCGCGTTCTGCACGGCGATTTCCGCCTCGCGCCACGCCTGCTGCGCCTGCAGGTAATCCTGTTCGGCCGAAATCTTTTCGCGCCACAGTTTTTCTTCGCGCTCATATGTAGAGCGGGCCAGCGACAGCCGCCGCTGCGCCGACAGCAGTGCGCTGCGCTGTTCCGACAGTTCCGTGCTGGCGATGACGGCCAGTACCTGCCCCTTTTTCACCAGCTGGCCCAGGTCCGCCTGCACGGCTTCCACCACGCCGGCCAGGCGCGGCACGACGTGGGCCGTGCGGTCTTCGTTGAAACGGATTTCGCCGGGCAGGGCGACCGTCGTCTTGATGCGGCCGGGCGCGGCCGTGGCGATGACGACGCCGGCCGCGCGGCTTTGCGCCGCCGTCAATTCCAGCCTGCCTTCCACTTCCTCGTGGCCGTGTTCGTCTTTCTTTTCAGCATGTGCTTCCACCTTGACGGCGGTGGACGGCGCGGTCTTGGAATTGCCCGTGCCGAGGATGAGGATGGCCAGCACAATGCCGGCGGCCGCGATGGAGGCGATGGCGATCGCCTGCTTTTTGTTCAATGTGATGTTCATGGAGGGTATTCCTTACAGGGGAGCTGGTGTGCCCAGCAGGCGCTCGATCTCGGCGGCGGCGTGCTGCGCTTCCGTCAGCGCGCGCAGGTATTGGTTTTTGGCTTGCAGCAAGGTGCGCTGGGCATCGAGCACGTCGAGGAAGGCGAACTTGCCGAACTCAAAGCCCTTGCTGGCCGCGTCGTAGGCGCTTTGCGCGCCGGGCAAGATGTCCAGGCGCAAGCTTTCCACGTCGAGCCGGGCCGTGGCCAGGCGTTCGCTGGCGGCGGCCACGTCCGTCTGCACGGCGATGCGGGCGGCGGCCAGCTCGTCGCTGGCCTTGTCGCTGCGGCGCAGGGCGTCGAGCTTGTTGCCCGCATTGCGGTCGAACAACGGCAGCGGCAGGGCCAGGCCGATGATGGCCTGGTTGCGGCCCAGTTCTTCCGAGCGCTTCATGCCGATGCTCACCGTGACATCGGGCGTGGCGCGCCGCTGTTCCACGTCCAGCATGGCTTGCCGTTGCGCCAGCGCGCTGCGCGCCTGGCGCACGGCCGGCGCCTGCTCCAGGCGCGCCGCCAGTTCGCTGCGTGGCGGCAGCTCGGGCAAGGTTTCCAGGCGACCCTCGGCTACGCTAAAGCGGGGCGCGGCATTGCCCCACAGGGCGGCCAGGCGCTTGCGGGCGCTGGTCAGCGTGCTGCGGGCCAGGTTCAGTTCCAGCCGCACGCTCGCTTCGGCAACCCTGGCGCGGGTTTCCTCGACGGGCGAGGCCTTGCCGGCCGTCACCCGGCGCGCCGTGATGTCGCTGGCGCGCGCGGCCAAGGCTTGCGCGCTGTCGGCCAGGCGCAAGCCTTCCTGCGCCGCCAGCACGTCGACAAAGGCGGTGGTCACTAGCGCGCGCGTGTCGGCTTGCTGCAGTGACAGGCCGGCCTGCGCCAGTTCCTGGCCCTGCTGCGCGACGGCGGCGCGCGCACCGCGTTTGCCGCCCAGCTCGATCAACTGGTTGAGTTGCACGGTGGTGCTGCGCGTGGCGCGCCGCGTGTCTTCCAGCACGGTTTGCAGTTCCGGGTTGGGCAGGGCGCGCGCCTGCTGCAGGGCGCCTCCCTGCGCCGCCAGTTCATGGCGGGCGGCCGACAGGGTGGCGTTGCCGCCTTCGGCCAGCAGCAGCGCGGCGGGCAGGGTCAGGGGACCGGCGGGTTCCGCAGGTGTTTGCGCATGGGCAAAGTTGCCGGCCAGCAGGCCAGCGGAAAGTAACAAGATGATTTGGTACATCGAATTCTCCAGGGAATGGAAAAAGAATTCGACGGGACGCGCAGGCTGGCGCCTGCTTTAGTCAGGCCCGCATATTGCGATCAGTGAAAGAAACGTCCCGTCGGCCTAGATGGCCGACGACCAGTCAGGGCGCTTGGGAGCGTCCGGGATGTGGGAAGCGTAAAAGAAGGGGGACGTGTCCGCGTTGACGGACGCCATGTCGCCGACGGGCAGGCTGGAGCCGGCCGGCAGCCATGCGTGGCCGATGCCATGGCAGACATTGCAATCGCTGTGCGGCTGGCCTTTTTTCTGCTGCTCAGCTTTATCGCCGGCGGGTTTTTTATCCGCATCGGCCTTGTGCTGGTGGCTGTGGTGGCCCAGGTGCTGCGCCGCCTTGCCTTCCTCGTGCAGGCAATACGCGCTCGCCGCAGCCCAGGACATCTGGAGCGGAAGCACGAACAGCAGCAAAATGAGGAAGAATTTACGCATGGTGACGCCTATTGTACAGAAAGGCGGGCGGCCGTGCCGTGCTTAGCGTGGCTGGGCGCGCCACGCCTTCAGCTGCGCGGCGATGGCCTTGCCCTGGAATAGCTGCGGCTCGGAATGCTCTTCCGCCTCCATGCCGCCTTCGAGGAAATCGGCCGCCTCGCGCGCCTGCACCAGCACCTTGGCCTTGTCGAACGCCTCGGCAAAGCCGGCGCTCTTGGGCAAGGCTTCCTTGAAATACGCTTCGCTGAAGTAAGTAAAATCGTTCTGGTCGTCGCAGCCGAACGAGGTGCGGTCGCTGCGCGCGGCCGCGATGATGAGGGTATTGTCATCTTTCAATGGTGCAATGAAGCCGCCCGCGTAGCAGGCCGAGATCACGATGACTTTCCAGCGGATGCCGCTGTGCTTGAGCATGCCCGCCAGCTCCTGCGCGGGCAGGCTGTGCAAATCCATGCCGTTTTGCGCCAGCGCCAGTTCGTGCTCGGGCGAACCGTGGCTGGTGAGAAATAAAAACAGGATGTCGTTGGCCTTGTCCATCTTCGCGCCCAGGGCGTCGAGGCTGGCGGCGATGCTGGTGCGCGTGGCCATCGGCTGCTGCGCCACCGTGTTGCGGCTATTGACGAGCATCAAGGAGCGGCCCACGGTGCCGTAATCGCGGTCGAACTGGCGCTGCACGAAGGCCGTTTCGCGGTGAAACACTTCCTGCGCGCCGTCGCCGGCCACGCCCAGCAGATAGAGATTGATCTTTTTCGCCCCGTCGCGCGGCGCGATCCGTGCCAGGGCGCCGTCGAGCAGGCTGCGCTGGTTGTACAGGGCCAGCTCGATATTGTCGCGCGTGAGCTTGTCTGCGGCCGGGTCGTCGAGCTGGCCTTCCGTCCAGTTGCCGCTGTCTTCGCGCCGGCCGTCCGGCTGCGCCACGGCGTAGCGCAGCACGCCCTTGCCGTCGAACTGGCCATTCTTGAAGCCGCCCCGGTACTCGTCGCCGTCGGCCGTGCGCAGCACGCCTTCGCCCTCGAATTTCCAGTCTTTCAGCTCGCCTTCGTAATGGATGCCGTCGCTGGTGGTGACCTTCGCCTTGCCCTGCACCTGGCCCTGGACGAATTCGCCTTCGAAGACGGTGCCGTCCGTGTCGGTCAGCTTGCCGGCGCCGTGCGGGCGCCAGTGCTTGAAATGGCCCTCGAAGGTGGCGCCGTCGGCGCCCTGGAAGCGGCCTTGCCCCTCGAAGCTGCCGTTGACGAAGCTGCCCGCATAGATTTCGCCCTTGGGCGAGGTGTAGCGGCCGATGCCGTCGAAGGCGCCCTGGCGGAAGGCGCCCGTGTATTCGACGCCGGACGCCTGGCGCAGCTTGCCCTGGCCGGAAAACACGCCGCGCGCGAAGCCCCCTTCGTAAAACGCGCCGCTCGCGTATTCGAGCCGGCCCTGGCCGTGCATCTTGCCCGCGACGAGGGGGCCGAAATAGCGTCCGCCATCGGCCGTTTCCGCCGCCGGCACCTTGGCTGGCGCGGCGCACAGGGGCGGCATGCCCAGCGCGGCAAAGGCCAGCAGGCCGGCGAGGGTGTAGGGGCGAAGCGAGGCGCGTAGCGTGGCAGTCATGAGGACGGTCTGGTCTGTAGGAAGGGGCCTAGTCTGCCACTGTATCGGCCAGGTGGCAAATGCGCGCGTGGCGAGTGTTGCTATCGCTTAAGGCAAGATTCTGCGTTTTATGCCGTGCCAAGGCTGGGCTGAACTGATAATATTGATTTTCAGAACATATACTTGCACAAGGTACATAGTCACCCATGGAAAGCCGTCTCAGCCGCCTGGAAGCCGTTCAAACCGTGTTGCTGGAAATCGGGCAGCGCTCGAGCACCTGCAGCGATATCAGCGAATTCCTGCAGGCGGTGCATGCGGCGCTGGGGCGCATCATGTATGCGGCGAACTTTTACGTGGCGCTCAGCGACCGCGACGACGGCCTCGTGCGCTTCCCGTATTTTGTCGACGAATTCGACGCCGCGCCCGATCCGGACGAGGGCGTGCGCCTGGCCAGCGCCGCGCAGTCGCCCACGGCATGGGTCATCGTCAACCGCAAGCAGCTGGTGATGACGGCCGACGACGACGCCATGCGCGCCATCGGCGGCGGCGCCTGGGGCGGCGGCACGGCGGCCGAGCATTGGATAGGCTGCCCGCTGCTGGACCAGCAGCACCAGGTGCTCGGCGCCATCGTCATCCAGAGCTACGACGCCCAGCACCGCTTCAGCCTGGAAGACCAGGCCCTGTTCGCGCTGATCGCCACGCACGTGTCGAGCGCCCTGCAAGGCATGCAAAGCATGGACCGGCTGGAAAAGGCGGTGCAGGAGCGCACGGCCCTGCTGGCGCACGAGGTGGCCGAGCGCCGGCGCGCGGAAAATCTGCAGCACGCGCTGTATGAAATTGCCAACCTGTCGGCGCAGGCGGCCGACGCGACGACCCTGTATGCGCGCCTGCACGCCATCATCAGCGAACTGGTGACGGCAAAGAATTTCCTCATCGCCCTGTACCACCCGGACAACAAGGACATCACGATCCCGTATTTCGTCGACGAGAAAGATGCGCAGGCGCCCGTAAAACGCTTTCATTACGGCATCGGCATGAGTTCCTATGTGCTGGCGCGCCGGCAGGCGTGCCTGCTGGATGCGGACAGCTATGCGGCGCTGGTGGCCAGCGGCGAGATGGACGAGCCGCTGGGCAATGTGGGCATCGCCAGTTGGATGGGCGCGCCCATGCTGCTGGGCGAGAGAAAGTATGGCGTGATCATCGTGCAAAGCTACGACGAATCCGTCGTGTATGGGCAGGCGGAACTGGACGTGCTGGCCTTCATGGCCAGCCATGTGGCCGTGGCGATGGCCCGCATCCAGGCCGACAGCGCCATGCGCCAGGCCAAGGAAGCGCTGGAAGAGCAGAATGCGGCCCTGAACAGCGCCTTGAGCGCCTTGCAGGAAGCGCAGTCGGAACTGGTGCGCCAGGAAAAGCTGGCATCCCTGGGACGCCTGGTGGCGGGCGTGGCGCATGAAATCAATACGCCGCTGGGCATCTGCGTGACGGCCACCAGCCACCTGGTGCAGGAATTGAAGCTCACGCGCGAAGACCTGGACGGCGGCCAGCTCGATGAAGACGGCTTGCGGCAATTTTTCGACATCATCGACCAGACCCTGCGCATCATGACGACCAACACGCAGCGCGCCGCGGCGCTGGTGCGCAGCTTCAAGCAGGTGGCCGTGGACCAGTCCTCGGATGAGCTGCGCAGCTTTAACTTGCGCAAATACCTCGATGAAATCCTGCTGTCCTTGCAACCCAAGCTCAAGGGCAAGCCGGTCAAGGTGGAGATCGACTGCGCGCCCGAGGTGCAGCTGCGCAGCTATCCGGGCGCCGTCTCGCAGATCGTCACGAACATGGTGGTCAATTCACTGGTGCATGGCTTTGCGGAAGGCGAGCCGGGCAGGATCAAGTTGTCCGCCAGGACGGCCGGCGACATGCTGGAACTCGACTACAGCGACGACGGCATGGGCATGGACAGCGCTACCCTGGGCCAGCTGTTCGATCCCTTCTTCACGACCAAGCGGGGCTCGGGCGGCAGCGGCCTCGGTGCGCACATCCTGTACAACCTGGTGACGGGGCCGCTGGGCGGCACGGTGAAGGTGGTCAGCGCGCCGGGGATGGGGTTGCACTACAAGATCCGCTTCCCGCCGGAGCCACGTAGGTCGGATTAGCGGCAAGGCCGCGTAATCCGACGCCGGCGGCTAGGTTAAAAACGGCGGGCCGGAGATGCGGGCCTGAGAAAATGCCGATGGCGGCGTTGCAGCTCCTTGCCGTACGTGCGTACTGTCTGCGTCGCTGCGCCTTGCCCTCGACATTTTTCAGGCCCGCTTGGCCCGGAATACCTGTGTTGGGGGCTTGGGCCGACGCGTGGTTTGTTGGTGTGCGTATCGGGTAATCCGAAAACATCGTTGGCGTGGCCGGTGGTGGTGTCGGATTACGGCCTGCGGCCTAATCCGACCTCCGCCGGCTTTTAATCGGGGAAGCGTTGGTTCAAGGCATGCCAGGTAGGTCGGATTAGCGGCAAGGCCGCGTAATCCGACACCACCGCCAGCTTTTAATCGGGGAAACGTTGATTCAGCGCAAGCGCTTCATCGAGATTCGCAATCAGCAACTCCACATACTGCGGGTCCAAATGGCTGCCGCTCACTTCGCGCAGGTAGCTGACCACGCGCTCGAGGGGCCAGGCGTCCTTGTAGCAGCGCTTGTGCATGAGGGCGTCGAAGACGTCGGCGACGGCGGCGATGCGCGCGTATTTGTGGATGTTTTCGCCCACCAGCCCTTGCGGGTAGCCGCTGCCGTCGAATTTTTCATGGTGCTGGTGGGCGATCACGGCGGCCGCCTTCAAGAGCGGGCGCTGCGAGCCGTCGAGGATGGACATGCCCACCGTCGGATGCTGCTTCATGATTTCCCACTCGGCCGCGTCGAGCTTGCCAGGTTTCAGCAGCACGGCATCGGGCGTGGAAATCTTGCCGATGTCGTGCATGGGCGCCGCGTGGCGCAGCACCATGGTTTCCTCTTCCGACATGCCGGAGGCCTGCGCCAGCAGCTGGCACACTTCGGCCATGCGGCGCACGTGGTTGCCGCCTTCGTGCGAGCGCGATTCGACCACGTCGCCCAGGCGCAGGATCAGCTCGGCCTGGGTGTCGGTGATTTCCTGCGTCAGCAGGATGTTGTCGAAAGCGATCGCCACGCCGGAACAAAATACTTCCAGCAATTGCGCGTCGAGGTCGGAAATCTCTTCCACGCCCTTGAGCACCAGCAGGGAGGCCTTGCCGCTGCTGTTGGGGAAATAGCCGACATAGGTGTCGCCATGCAGGCGCGAAATTTTATTGCTCTTGGCGTCGTCCAGCTGCGACAGCAGGGACGGGCTGAGGATGCCGCCATCGGCTTCATGGTCGCCGATCTGCGCGAGGATTTCATAGTCCTGCTCGCCCGTGATGGCGCTGGCGCCGCGCAGGCGCAGCAGCATGCTCGTTTCCAGGCGCAGCAGGGCGACGACTTGCTGCAGCAGGCCGCTGGCGAAGTCGCGCAGGTTGCGCTGCTTGAAAATGTGCGCCGAGGCGGCGATGACGCGCTCGAGGCCTTCGCGGTAGTGCAGCTGGGCCTGGCGCGCCTCTTCCACCTTCATGATGTCGCGGTAGGCGCGCAGGGCGGCAAAGGTGGTGGTAAACAGCTTGGTGCGGTCGAGCTCGGTTTTTTCCTTGTAGTCGTTGATGTCGTAGTTGACGATCACCCGTTCTTCCGGCGCCTGTCCCGGCTGCCCCGTGCGCAGCACGATGCGCGTAAACTGGTTGCCCAGGTCTTCGCGCATCCAGCGCGCCACCTCCAGGCCGCTGTCTTCGCGTTCCATCACCACGTCGAGGAAGACGAGCGCGATGCCTTCTTCGCGCGCCAGCACCTGCTTGGCCTCGGCGCCGCTGTACGCATGCACAAAGCTCAGGGCGCGGCCCTCGAGACGGAAACGGCTCAGCGTGAGTTCGGTGATGTCGTGGATGTCGGGTTCATCATCGACGAGCAGGACTTTCCAGGGAGGTAACTTGGGCGATGCAGATGACAAAAATGACATAAGGGCGAGTTCCGCTAAAAGGCATAACTGACGCAATGCTGAGACGCCCGCGCCAGGAATTCCTGTGCGCCATGACCGGCGTTGCGCGTTTTTCGGGCGCATTCTGTCGATTGTAGACCGACCGCTAAGTATTAACAATAAGCAAGAACAATTGACTAAAATCATGCAACACACGTGCTAAAAAAGCACTTTAAATCCATGCTGTCAACACTATCTATACTTTATCGCTTAGGCAACTATATTTTCAAGACAATACTTTGTTTTAATTAATATTGCCAATGAATCTGCAAAAAAAGACGGCGCCTTTCCTTCCCGGCGGAAAAGCAGAAAAGTAACAAGGTATGAATTCCGCGTCAGAATGGACTGGAGCGCGCTATATTAGACAGGCATAAGAGGTGGCTCCATGCCACTCACATTTCCTGAAAGGGTACATCATGCAAAAGCAAACGACGCGCGCCCTGATCGCCGGCCTGGCCTTGCTGGCCAGCAGCGCGGCCTGGGCCGGAACCGAAGTGCGGTTCAGCAAACCGGATCAATTCACGGACGTCCCGTTCAACCCGCAGGACCGCGACGACGTATTGAAGGAATTGAGCCGGCATTTCGAGAAACTGGGCGCCTCGCTGCCGCCCGGGCAAACCTTGAAAATCGACGTCACGGACGTGGACCTGGCGGGACGTGAAAATCCATCGCTGCGTGCCGGCCAGGATATCCGCGTCATGAACGGCCGGGTCGACTGGCCGCGCATGCGCCTGCACTATGTGCTGGAACAGGATGGCAAGGTCATCAACAGCGGCAATGCGGCCTTGTCCGACATGTCGTACCTGACCCGTCTCAATCCTTACTTCAGCAATGAAAAGTTGCGCTATGAAAAGTTGATGATCGATGACTGGTATGCCGATACCTTTGGCATCAAGGTAAAGCGCCACGCGCGCAAGTAAGCGGCCCGGTCGGCCGCGTGGCGCCACGCGAAACGTATTGCGCTCCGGAAATGTTCACTTCAGGCTATAGTCAGGCAGGGTAGGCAGAGGCCGGCATGGAGCTGCCGCCGGGCCGTGAACTTTCTGGAGGGAAGGCATATGCGTATTTCCACGATGACGAAAACATGGATAGCCGCCTTGGCGCTGGCTGCGGGCAGCAGTGCCTGGGCGGGCGTCCAGGTGACGTTCGAGAAACCCGATGACTATTCCGACGTGCCGTTCAGCTCGCGCGACCGGGAGCAGGTGCTGGCGGGCCTGGCGGATCACTTCAGCTGGCTGGGCAAGAGCTTGCCCCCCGGTCAGGACCTCAGGATCCAAATCACCGATGTCGACCTGGCGGGACGCGAAGACCCGGCGCGCCGCGGTGCCTTCGATGTGCGCGTGATGACGGGCCGTGCTGACTGGCCCCGTCTGCGCTTGCGCTATACGCTCGAGCAGCATGGCAAAGTCATTGCCAGCGGCAACGCTTATCTGTCGGATATGTCTTATTTGCAACATATCAACCGTTATTCCAGCAACGATGCCTTGCGCTATGAAAAGCGCATGATCGACGAGTGGTTCAAGAATACCTTCGGCGTCAAGCCCCAGGGCCGCAGCAGTCCCGTCCTGACCTTGCAGCCGCGCGACGTTCAGCGCAGGTAATCAACGCAAATAAGCGTCTTCGATGTGCGCCAGCTGGCCGTTCTGCCGCATGGCAAGCAGGGCGGCATTCATTTTCTCGATGAAATCGGTCTTGTAGGAAGGCGTGTTGTGCGCGCTGTAGGCGATGTAGGTGGCTTCGGACGACAGTTCCAGCACTTCGCGCAAGTGAAAACCGTAGCCCGCCAGTTCGCCTTGCAGCCGGCGCGCCGTATGGCGTGCCGCGCCGCGGTCGCTGGCGTAGCAATCGATGCGCCGCAGGGCCAGTTTCTTTAGATTCGCCTCATTGCCCTTGGCCGCATCCAGGCGCAGCAGCCCCTGGCGGGCGGGCGCCATTAACTTTTCCGACAGTAAAAATCCTGTGTTGACGCCGATGGTCAGGCCCGCAAAGTCGGCCGGGAAGTGCGTGCGCGGCGTGCGCATGACGGCGTCATGGCAAAACAGCACCACCGATTCGCGGTGCAGCATGGCCGAGTACGGCTGCACGTATGGCCGTTCCGTCTTGCGTCCGGGCGGGAACAAGCCGAAAACCTTGCCTTTTTCCAGCGCATCGAGCCCCCGTTTCCAGGGGCGCGGCTGCAGTTCCAGCCGGTACCCGGGCATCCGGCTGGCCGCCTGGCGCAGGATATCGATGTACATGCCCTTGAAGGCGCCGTTTTCCACATAGCTGTACGGCGCATAGTCATCGTCGCCGTACAGGATGACGGTTTGCGGCGCGGCCAGGACGGGCGGCAACATGCCCAGCAGCGCCAAGGCCAGGCACAGTCTTGCCGTGATTGCTGATTGCATGCCGCTCCAGATTTAATGTCTTCCTGATAAGCATACAGCATGGCGGCATGACGGCCCGTTTAATCGATCCTTCAATCGATCCAGTTTACCTGTGGAAACTTGCTTGCGAACTCTTCCGCCATGGGCACGACCTGGCTGCGCTTGTAGTTGAAGAAGACAAAGCCGGACTTGGCCATCGCGATCAGGGTGTTGTCGCGCGGACGAGTGATGCGGAAGGTGATGTCGCCGCCATACTTGTTGAAATCCATGACGCCCACTTCGAACAGCAGCTGGTCGCGCGCATGGGCTTCGGCGCGGTAGGTGGTGGCCAGGTCGGTGACGATGATGCCGGTGCCGTCCGCTTCGATGTCGCGCACGCCATATTCGAACAGGAAGCGGGCGCGCGCCTCGGAAATCATGGAAATCATGGAATCGTTGCCGAGATGGTTGCCGGCGTTGATGTCCGTCGTGCGTACCGTCAGTTGCGAGGAATAGCAGTACTGGTCTTCGGGGAATTCAAGTTTCAAACGGGCCATGGTGTTCTCTTGGGCTGGTGCGCAGGGCGCGGCGAAAAAATCCAATTCTAGCCGGTTCGCCGTGCCCCGTCGAAAAACGCCGCCTCAGGCGTGCGCTGCCATGACTGCTTGCGCACGCTGACTGGCCTATGCTTATTTACGGACAATCCGGTACACCTTGCCCGTGCCGCTCAGCATGTACAGCTCGTTTTGCGCATCCTGGCCAAAGGACAGGATGTTGCCCACGTTCGTGATGCCCCAGTCCGTCACAGCGGAGGCGGCGCCATTGCTGTAGCTGAAACTTTTCAGCCAGCCGCCGCAGTAGTCGGAATACAGGTATTGTCCCGCCAGTTCCGGCAAGGCCATGCCCCGGTACACATAGCCGCCCGTGATGGAACAGTTGCCCGCACTGCCGGTGTCGTATTCGATAACGGGCAATACCAGACCCGCCTGGTTGCAACTGGCGCTGTTGTAACAGTGCGCGCCTTCCATGGTGTTCCAGCCATAGTTGTTGCCCGCCTGGCCCACGGGACGCACGTCGACTTCCTCCCAGTTGGCCTGGCCCACGTCGGCGATGTACAGCAGCTGGGCCGGCACGTCGAAGGCGTAGCGCCAGGGGTTGCGCAAGCCGTAGGCCCAGATTTCCCCGCGCCCGCCCGCCGTGCCGGCAAATGGGTTGCCGGGCGGAATGGCGTAAGGCTGGGCTACCGTGCTGGCGTTGACATCCAGGCGCAGCAGCTTGCCCAGCAGCACATTCGTGTTTTGCGCATTGCGGGGCGGGTCGCCGCCACCGCCGCCGTCGCCCGTGCCCGCATACAGATAGCCGTCCGGCCCAAAACTGAGCAAGCCGCCATAGTGGTTGCTGAACGTGGGGTGGGCAATCGTGAGGATGGTCAGCGCGGACAGGGGATCGGCCACGTTGGCGTTGCCGGCCGACACTTGCCTGCGCTCGATGACGATATCGCCGGCCAGGTTGGTGTAGTAGATGAAAAAATAGCCATTGCTGGCGTACTGCGGATGGAAGGCCATCGACAGCAAGCCCCGTTCGCCGCTGGTGGTGGTGAGCGTGCTGATGTCGAGGAAGGGCGTGGCCAGCAGGTTGCCGTTCTGCACCACGCGGATGCGGCCGGGACGCTCCACGATGAAAAGGCGGCTGTCGCCGGGCGGTGCCGTGAGGAAGATGGGCGCGCTCAAGCCGCTGGCCACTTCCTGCAGGCGCAGGGCCAGCGGCGCGGCCGCCGCATACAGGACGCTGGCGCTGGCCGTGGTGCCCGCATTGACTTGCACCTGTTGCGTGACGGGCGTGGGCGCCAGGCTTCCCGTGCCTTGCGCCACGCTGGCGGCATTGATGGCGTAGGCGCCGGGCGCCAGGCTGGTGAGCGTGGTGGTGGCCGTCAGCGTCTTGCTGTACGACGCAGGCCCCGTGACCGTGACGGCGCCCGCCACGCCGGCCGGCAAGCCGCCGATGGCGACGGTCAGATCGCCCGTGGTCGCGCCGGGCACAGGGTGGTGATGGCCGCCGCCGCAGGCGGCCAGCAGGGCCAGGCAGCAGGTCAGCAGCAGGGCCAGCCAGGGGCGGGCAGAGCGGTGAAGGAAAGGGCGCATGTCAGTCTCCTGCGGGAACGCGGCAATGGCTGCTCGATCGGTGCTGGGCTTGTGCCAAGAATGCGCGTCTGTAGGGCGGGAAGATTGAGCTGGCACAAACGTGCGGCGCCATCGGACAAATGCGCCGCGTTTTCAGACAAGCGCGGGGTCCCTTGCGCCGCCACGCTCGCCGGCGTCCGATAATGGCGCATCTGAAACCGAGCAGGAAGACACCCCATGAAAACCAAAGCCGCGATTGCCTGGAAGGCGGGCGCCCCGCTGACCATCGAAGAAGTCGACCTGGCCGGCCCGCGCGCCGGCGAAGTACTGGTCGAGCTGAAAGCCACGGGCATTTGCCATACCGATTACTACACCTTGTCCGGCGCCGATCCGGAAGGTATTTTTCCTGCCATCCTCGGCCATGAGGGCGCCGGCGTCGTCGTCGACGTGGGCCCGGGCGTGACGACCCTGAAAAAGGACGACCACGTCATTCCCCTGTACACGCCGGAATGCCGCCAGTGCAAATTCTGCCTGTCGCAAAAGACGAATCTGTGCCAGGCCATCCGTTCGACCCAGGGCCGCGGCCTGATGCCGGACGCCACCAGCCGCTTTTCGCTGAATGGCCAGCCGCTGTTCCATTACATGGGCACGTCCACCTTTTCCAATTACATCGTCGTGCCGGAAATCGCCCTGGCCAAGATCCGCGAAGACGCGCCGTTCGACAAGGTCTGCTATATCGGCTGCGGCGTGACGACGGGCGTGGGCGCCGTGCTGTTCTCGGCCAAGGTGGAAGCGGGCGCCAACGTGGCCGTGTTCGGCCTGGGCGGCATCGGCCTGAACGTGATCCAGGCCGCGAAGATGGTCGGCGCCGACAAGATCATCGGCATCGACATCAACCCGGCGCGCCAGGCCATCGCGCGCAAGTTCGGCATGACGCATTTCATCAACCCGAACGAAGTGGACAACGTGGTCGACGCCATCGTGCAGCTGACGGATGGCGGCGCCGATTATTCGTTCGAATGCGTGGGCAACACGACCCTGATGCGCCAGGCGCTCGAGTGCACGCACAAGGGCTGGGGCAAATCGTTCATCATCGGCGTGGCGGCAGCGGGCCAGGAAATCTCCACGCGTCCGTTCCAGCTGGTGACGGGGCGCGAATGGCGCGGTTCGGCCTTCGGCGGTGCACGCGGCCGCACGGACGTGCCGAAGATCGTCGACTGGTATATGGAAGGCAAGCTCAACATTGACGACCTGATCACGCACCGCTTGCCGCTCGAACGCATCAACGAAGGCTTCGACCTGATGAAGAGCGGCGAATCGATCCGTTCCGTCGTGTTGTACTAATCTTATCGGATGTACTCATTGCGCAACACTTGACGGACGGGGCTGGGCGGCAGGCTGTACTTCGCTGCCTGCCCCTGCTAGTGTGAAGACATCATGTCTTGCTTTGGGAGCCGTCCATGTTTGCCACTGCCTATCTCGCGACCTTGCGCCGCATGCTGCCCGTCTTCCTCGGCGCGGCCCTGTCTTCCTTGCTGGCCTTGTGGTGGAGCAATGTCGCCATCCTCGCCACGCCCGCCATCTGGCTGGCGCTGCTGGCCACCTATCTGCTGTGCGCACTCCTGTTTACGCCGCTGGCCCGGCAAAGCCGCCAAGTGGCCACGCGCCACGTGCGGCACGGCAAGCCGCGCTGAAATCCTAAGTAACCCCCAATAAATTATTGTGATTTCTGACTTCCATAACCGGCCCTCTGCGGCGTTGCCCTCTGCTAGCAGTGCTCGCACTGCGTCGCAGCAGGCGCCTTGCATAGCATCCGGTTCTGTTCGTCATAAATTCACAATAATTTCCTGAGGATTACTTAACGCGCCGTGCTGGAAAAGCGTTCGCGGTAATCGCGCGGCGTGATGGCGAGTTTCTTTTGAAACAGGCGCCGCAGCCTGTCCTCGCTGTGCAGACCCGCCTGCACGGCCACCTGTTTTAAGGAAGACACATTGTCTTCCAGTAAACGGCGCGCCACTTCGAAGCGCGCCGTGTCGATGAATTCCGTGGGACTGGTGCCCGTTTCGCGCTGGAAGACGCGTGTAAAATTGCGCTCGCTCATGGCCAGCCTGGCTGCCAGCAGCGGCACCGTGAGCTCGTCGGCCAGGTGTTCCATGATCCAGCCCTGCAATTGCCGGATGGTGGGATGCGTCGTCATCTGGCTCGACAGGTGCACGGAAAACTGCGACTGGCCGCCGGGCCGCTTCAGATACACGACCAGGTCGCGCGCCACTTCGAGCGCGATATCGCGGCTGAAATCGTCTTCCACCAGGGCCAGCGCCAGATCGATGCCGGCCGTCACGCCGGCCGACGTCCAGAATTTCCCTTCCCGCACGAAAATCGCGTCGGCATTGACCTGTATTAATGGATAGCGCTGGCGCAGGCTGTCCACGGCGCTCCAGTGCGTGGCGGCGCTCTTGCCGTCGAGTACACCGGCCTCGGCCAGGAAGAAGCAGCCCGTGCACAGGGCCGCCAGCGTATCGATGCGGGGCGCCGCCTCGGCCACCCAGGCGGCGAGAGCGGGAATGTCCTGCAGCACCTGCTCGACGTGGTGGCAGCCGACGATGACGGCCAGGTCGGGCAAGCGGTGCGCATCGAGCGCCTTGCTCGCGTGCAGCGACATCAGGGTGTCCGACTCGACGGGGCCGATGGCCGTCGAGGCGATGCGCACGTCGTAGCCGCCAGGCAGATTACGCAGGCGCAAATGCGTGTTGGCGTAATCAAACACTTTCATGGCGCCGATGGCTTCGAGCGCCTTGAAGCCGGGATAGACGATGATGTCGACGGTACGCAGGGGGAATTCTTTGGGGCTTTGCTTGATCATGCGATATGCGTGAAGGAGATAAATACTGCCATAATGCAATAACAGCGATGGCGTAGATTAGCATGGAATAATCCGCGCGCCCGCTGGCTCCCCACCCACCGGATTCCTCGATATCGTGCGCTTACTTCACTTTTTTTCCGCCCTGACATTGCTGCTGGGCTCCTCGCTTGCCCACGCGGCCACGCTCAACTTCAATGGCGGCGCCGTCAGCGGCTGCAGCCTGAGCACGGACGGCTTGCAATACACGTGCGCCTCGCTGGCGCCGGGCTCCACCGACGTCATCGTCATCGGCAGCGCGTATGGCGTGACGGTCAACAGTTCCCTGGCGATGAGCTACAACCAGGGCTTGACGATGAGCGGCAATGCCGCGCTGACGGTCAAGGGCAATCTCGACATCAAGGACATCAATCCGTCGAACCTGAAAGTGACGGGGGGCAGCTTGAGCGCCGAGGGCGGCACTTTCCTCATGGGCGCGCAGGAACAGACCATTACGGCGAATATTTCCGCCACCACCATCAAGATGGGCTCGAACAACGTCAAGGTGACGGGCAAGATCAGCGCCAAGGGCCCGGTGGAAATCGCCTCGGGTTCCGTCATCAACGGTCCCATCAGCGGCACCGTCGTCAATATCCTGGCTGCCAGTACCCGCATCCAGGGCGATATCACGGCGACCACCTCGCTGACCATCGGTTCCGGCAGCCAGGTGACGGGCAATCTGAAATCGCCGACGATCGACTTGAAGGCATCGGGCCTGCTCGTCACGGGCGACGTGGACGCCAGCAATTCCTTGTCGATCGCTTCCGGCAATGGCATCAAGGGCAATGTGGACGCCGGCGAGGTGACGCTCGACTCGTCCAACGCCTATATCACGGGCAACGCCAAGGTCGACCACATCACCCTGGGCTGGCAGGGCCGCGTGCAGCAGACGATCACCTGCAAGGCCTACACGCCGTCGAACCCGTGCAGTTGCGTGACGAACAACAGCGGCTGGGCTTTCAATGAGCCGATGGGGCCGAAGTGCGGCCCGGGCACCCAGGCCGGGCCGGATCACTTCCAGATCACGCATCCGCCCTCGGCGCTCAGCTGTGCGCCCGCGCCCGTGACCGTGACGGCCTGCGCCGACGCGGCCTGCAGCACCGTCTACACGGGCGCGGCCCAGGTCACGCTGACGCCGGGCGGCGCCGTGGCACAACTCAACGCGACCCTACCGGCGACAGGCACGGCCGCGTCCAGCGTGGCGCAGACCACGCCGGCCAGCAACGTTCCCTTGGGCCTGAGCAGCACGCCGGCGACGACGGGGGCGCTGGTCTGCAAGAGCAGCATCGACGGCAGCGTGACCAATTGTCAGATGGCATTTGTCAGCAGCGCGCTGCAGGTGAGCGGCCTCCCCCGTTATGCCGAGGCCGAGGGCCCCATCGCCATCAGCGCGCTGCAGGCGTCGGCATCGAACCCGCGCGCCTGCGTGCCCCTGTTTTCCAACCAGAACAAGACCTTGCAGCTGCGCTGCAACTACGCCAATCCCGGCACGGGCACCTTGCCCGCGCGCATACAGGACAAGGATGGCACGTATAAACCCCTGGCCGCCAACGCGGGCAGCGCCTGCAGCGCGAACGGTACCGCCGTGCAGCTGGCCTTCGATGCCAACGGCCTGGCCACGCCGAACATGCTGTACGCCGATGCGGGCGCGCTGGGCCTGACGGCCACGTATGCCTCGGCCAGCGGCAGCGACAGCGGCCTGACCATGACGGGCAGCGGCACTGTCATCGTGGGGCCCCTGCGTTTCGTGTTCAGCGCCATCGCCACGCCGCAGCGGGCGGGCCTGGCCGCGTTGCCCGTGGCGCCCGCCACCCGCATCAGCGTATCGGCCGTGAACGTGGCCGACGCCGTGACGGCCAATTTTGGCAGGGAAACGACGGCGCAGACGGTGCTGCTGGGCAGTAGTCTCGTCGCGCCCACCTTTTCCGGCGCCGCCAACCCCGCAGTCGCGGGCAGCCTGGCTTTTAACAACGGCATCGGCACCGCCAGCAACCTGAGCTGGGCGGAAGCGGGCACCGTCCAATTTACGGCGACGATGGCCACCTACCTCGGGGCCCCGCCGCCCGCCGTCAACGGCGTCATCCCGCCGTTCACCACGGGCGCCAGCAACAGCGTGCAATTCATCCCGCACCACTTCGTCACGGAGGTGCCTGGCACTGAGCCCATGCCTTGCAAGGCGCCATTGTCCTGCGCGGCGGGCAGTTTCATCTATGCGCAGCAGCCGTTCAAGCTGCGCGTCACGGCGCAGAATGCCGCGAACGGGACGACGCTCAACTTCGACGGGCGCGACACGGACTTGACGGCCCAGGTGGCCTTGCGCGCCTACGATGCCGCCACGGGCCTGACGGCCTTTCCGCCGGCGGCGCCGTCGGGCAGCCGGCTGAGCGACGGGAGCGCCGCGCAAACCAGCGTGACGGGCATCGCGCCCTCCAGCTTCACGGCGGGCGTGGCCAGCAGCCAGATCGCCTACCGCTTTCCCGGCGCATTTGCGGTACCGGCCGGTACGGTCGCGCTGGCGCCGCCGACCGACGTGCTGTTCCGTGCCACCACTACCTATGCCGGCGGCACCGCCGTGACGTCGGCGCCGTCCGATGCCGGCACGGAAGCGAAGCTGACCGTGCTTACGGGCCGCATCATGGTGCCCCATAGCTACGGTTCCGAGCGCCTGCCGATACGCCTGCCCGTACAGGTGCAATACTGGAATAGCGGCTGGCTGGGCAATGTGTCCGATAGCGTCACGCAGTTCGGGAGTGCCGGGGTCACGCTAGCCAACTGCGGCAAGGGATTTACCTCAGGCGCTGGCGCGTGCAATGGCGTTCTGAAAGTGCAGGGCGGCACCTATGCATTCAAGCAAGGCGCCTTGCCTCCACCCAATGGGCAACTGGTCTTGCTGGCACCCGGCGTGGCGGGTAGCGTCGACGTGTCTGTCAGCGGCTTGCATTACCTGCCCAGCACCCTGGGGCACGTCGTCTTTGGCATCCTCAGATCGGGTCCCGTGATTTACCTGCGCGAGATGTATTGAGCCTGGACCAAGGGCGGGCGCAGACACGGCGAAAAACCAGTAACATGCCTGCTTGTGACATCCTCCCCAACCTCAGACTGGAGTTTCTATGAGCACAACTTCGCAGTGGATCGATATCGCCGGCCCGGACGGCAGCTTCCAGGCTTACCTGGCCGTGCCGCACGTGGGCAAGGGCCCCGCCATCATCCTGTTGCAGGAAATTTTCGGCGTCAACGAGCACATCCGTGCCGTGGCCGACCAGTACGCGGCCGATGGCTATGTGGTGCTGGTGCCGGACCTGTTCTGGCGCGCCGGCGCGCACATTGAACTCGGCTATGACGCGGATGGCTGGAAGCGCGCCGTCGAACTGATGCAGGCCACCGACAATCCGCACGCCGACGCCGATATCGCCGCCACCGTCGCCGTCCTGCGCGCGCGTCCGGAAGCGACGGGCAAGCTCGCTTCGGTCGGCTACTGCTTCGGCGGCCGCCTGTCGTTCCAGGCGGCCGCGGCCGGCCTGGTCGATGCCGCCATCGCCTATTACGGCGGCGGCATCCAGAACAAGCTGGACCTGGCCGACAAGATCCAGGTGCCGCTGCTCATGCATTTCGGCGGCCAGGACAGCCATATCCCGCCGGAAGCCGTGCAAAAGATCGCCGAGCGCTTCGAAGACCGGCAAGACGTGGAAATCCATATCTACCCGGGTGCCGAGCACGGTTTCAATTGCACCCACCGCGACAGCTACCAGCAGCGCGCCGCTGCCCACGCGCACGGTAATTCGCTGATTTTCTTGGCGGAAAATCTATAAGGCAGCCATCCCAGCCTGGCCAGTGGCCATGGTTTGCTCAGCAGCAAAGCCGCATGGGCGCTAAAATAGCGGCTGTGCCGGGCAACTCCGGCCGGCCGGGCGCGGCGCCCGGCAAACCTGGATGAGGAACCGAATTAAAGATGGCCCAAGTAATTGTTTCTGTAACATTGGCGGCAAGCGCCGAAAGAGTGTGGGATTTTATCGGCGGCTTCCAGTCGCTTGCTGAATGGTCGAGCTCCATCAAGACCAGTTTGTCCGAGCATGGCGGCCGCGTGCGCCGCCTGAAAACCACGGACGGCGCCATCATCGCCGAACGCCTGCAAAGCTACAGCGAAGCGGACAAGAGCTACAGCTACACCATCGTCTCGGGCCCGATCCCCGTCAAGAACTACCGTTCCACATTGCGCGTCACGGGCGAACCGGGCGCCGCTTCCTGTGTGGCCGAATGGTCGAGCGAGTTCGACGCGGCCGAAGGCGTGGAAGAGGTCATGGTGGGCGCGTTCCAGCACCTGTACGAGACGGCATTCGTCGACCTGAAACGCATCATGGCGATTTGAATCAACGAGGTAGGTCGGATTAGCGGCTACGCCGCGTAATCCGACACCACCGCCGGCGCTAACAATGTTGTCGGATTACGCGGGGCGATGCCCCGCTAATCCGACCTTGTATTATTCCCCTCATGCCGTTCGTGGTATTGCGAACGGTATCGACCGCTGTCAAAATCTTGGTAGGCATATCAAGACCGGGTAACTGGATGCCGTATCCGCCCTTAGGCCCCGAGCCAGCTCCGTAGATCTCGCACCAGTTACCCATCCTCCATGTCAAGATCGGACAGTATCTTTGGCACCGGCATGCCGGTTAGCCCGCATTTGCAAGGTAGATCGCAAGAGGACCACAGCATGTTTAATTTAGGAATCGACGTTGCCAAGGCCAAGCTCGACTGCGCGCTGCGCCTGCCCAACGGCAAGCATCGTAACAAGGTTGTCGAGAACAACCACCAAGGATTCACCGCGCTCCACGCATGGCTGCTGAAGCATGCTGCCGGCAGCCCCAAGGTGTGCATGGAAGCGACGGGCACGTATTGGGAAGGGGTTGCCGAATATCTCGCTGGACTTGGCATGGTGGTCAGTGTCATCAATCCGGCCCAGATCAAGGCCTTCAGCGCTTCGCGCCTGGTGCGCACCAAGACCGACAAGGCCGACGCACAGCTGATCGCCGACTTCGCCCATGAACGCCAGCCAGAGCCCTGGCAGGCGCCATCGCCGGCCGAGCAATCGCTGCGCGCGCTGGTGCTGCGCCTGGATGCCTTGCAAGCGATGCGCCAGCAGGAAAGCAACCGGCTTGAAGTGGCGCGCGCGGCGGTACGCCAGGGTATCGAGGATCATATTGCCTGGCTCGACGCCGAGATCAAAGCGCTGATCCTGGCGA
>NZ_PDZN01000062.1:0-502 GCF_002735765.1 Janthinobacterium sp. BJB304 | reverse complement strand
TCGCCAGGATCAGCGCTTTGATCTCGGCGTCGAGCCAGGCAATATGATCCTCGATACCCTGGCGTACCGCCGCGCGCGCCACTTCAAGCCGGTTGCTTTCCTGCTGGCGCATCGCTTGCAAGGCATCGAGGCGCAGCACCAGCGCGCGCAGCGCTTGCTCGGCCGGCGATGGCGCCTGCCAGGGCTCTGGCTGGCGTTCATGGGCGAAGTCGGCGATCAGCTGTGCGTCGACCTTGTCGGTCTTGGTGCGCACCAGGCGTGAAGCGCTGAAGGCCTTGATCTGGGCTGGATTGATGACACTGACCACCATGCCAAGTCCAGCGAGATATTCGGCAACCCCTTCCCAATACGTGCCCGTCGCTTCCATGCACACCCTGGGGCTGCCGGCAGCATGCTTCAGCAGCCATGCGTGGAGCGCGGTGAATCCTTGGTGGTTGTTCTCGACAACCTTGTTACGATGCTTGCCGTTGGGCAGGCGCAGCGCGCAGTCGAGCTTGGCCTT
>NZ_PDZN01000061.1:0-505 GCF_002735765.1 Janthinobacterium sp. BJB304 | reverse complement strand
GGCAGGGCGGCAGCCCTGCTTTTATCAACCCTGCCGCGACAGGCAGGATCTAGTTCACCTAACCGTTAAGGTCATATCATGTCATCCAGTAGTGAAATTCGTCCGCCCCTTCCGCCATTCACCCGCGAGTCAGCGATTGAAAAGGTCCGCCTCGCTGAAGATGGATGGAACAGCCGCGATGCGGCAAAGGTTTCCCTGGCCTATAGCCTGGATACCAAGTGGCGCAATCGCGCTGAATTCGCCAATGGCCGCGACGAAGCGCGAGCCTTCCTTGATCGCAAGTGGTCCAAGGAATTGGAATATCGTCTCATCAAGGAACTGTGGGCGTTTACAGGGAACCGCATTGGTGTGCGCTATGCCTATGAATGGTGCGATGACTCCGGCAACTGGTTCCGTTCCTATGGGAATGAGAATTGGGAATTCAATGAAGATGGGCTGATGGCCAACCGTTACGCCTGCGTCAACGATCTCCCCATTAAGGAATCCGAGCGCTTGTTCCACTGGC
>NZ_PDZN01000060.1:0-523 GCF_002735765.1 Janthinobacterium sp. BJB304 | reverse complement strand
CTACAGGGATAAGAAAGTACAACGTTGTTGCTTGTTTGTTGATACATACAATCATTACCCATCGATCTGCGTTTTACGGCAAACCGATCAATAAATAATCTTTACTTCTTCCAGATTGTTAAAGAACATACAGCACTTGATCTCGAAAAGACCAAACCTAAATCCCGGCGCCATCTGCGCTGATTTACGTTTGAACTTTTGGTGGAGGATGACGGGATCGAACCGACGACCCCCTGCTTGCAAAGCAGGTGCTCTCCCAGCTGAGCTAATCCCCCTAGGGTATTTCCAGACTACAGAAACTGGTAGGGCTGGTTGGACTCGAACCAACGACCCCCGCGTTATCAACACGGTGCTCTAACCAGCTGAGCTACAGCCCCAAATGCTGTTCTTTATATTAACAGCCGATAAGTGTGAACATTTGATGCGTGAACCATTACTGGTTCGTGCAAACTCTAGAAAGGAGGTGATCCAGCCGCACCTTCCGATACGGCTACCTTGTTACGACTTCACCCCAGTCACGAAT
>NZ_PDZN01000059.1:0-524 GCF_002735765.1 Janthinobacterium sp. BJB304 | reverse complement strand
GATGCCTTGCAAGCGATGCGCCAGCAGGAAAGCAACCGGCTTGAAGTGGCGCGCGCGGCGGTACGCCAGGGTATCGAGGATCATATTGCCTGGCTCGACGCCGAGATCAAAGCGCTGATCCTGGCGATCCGCCGTCATATCGATGACGACCCGGATTTACGCGGCAAGCGCGAATTGCTCGATAGCATCCCTGGCCTGGGCGAGCGCACGATTCCCGTGCTGCTGTCCTACTACGCCAATCCTGAGCGCTTCGACAGCGCCAAGCAGGCGGTGGCGTTTGCGGGCCTCGATCCGCGCCAGCACGAGTCGGGTTCCAGCGTGCGTGGCAAGCCACGCATGTCGAAGGTCGGCCACAGCTTCCTGCGCAAGGCACTGTACATGCCGGCCATGGTGGCAGTGCATAAGACGCCTTGGGGCAAGCGCTTCGGTCAGCGCCTGCGTGACGCCGGCAAAGCGCCCAAGCTGATCATCGGCGCCATGATGCGTAAGCTGGTGCACGTGGCATTCGGCGTGCTCAGGTCGGG